>JAHWKB010000056.1 GCA_019348115.1 Actinomycetota bacterium
AGGTCGTGCAGCGCCGCGACCGCCTTCGGGGCGTTGAGGTCGTCGTCCATCGCCGCCACGAACGCCTCGCGGTGCGGGGTGCCGGCGTCGGCGTCGGCGGAGGCGCCACTCGGGACGCCCACGTCCTCGCCGGCGGGGCGCGTCAGCCGGGCGGCGCGGAGCCACGTCGCGAGCCGCTCGAAGGCCGCGCCGGCCTCATCGAGGTAGGCGTCCTCGAAGGTCAGCGGGGAGCGGTGGTGGGCCGACAGGTACCAGAGGCGCAGCGCCCCGCGTCCCCAGCGTCCCTCGGCCTCCTCGAGCGAGACGATGTTGCCGAGGGACTTCGACATCTTCTCCTCGCCCATGCGCACCATGCCGTTGTGCACCCAGTAGCGGGCGAACGGGGCGCCGTGCGCGGCCTCGTACTGGGCGACCTCGTTCTCGTGGTGCGGGAAGACCAGGTCGAGCCCGCCGCCGTGGATGTCGAAGCCGTGCCCGAGGTGCTTCGAGGCCATCGCGGAGCACTCGATGTGCCACCCCGGCCGGCCCGGCCCCCAGGGCGACGGCCACGACGGCTCGTCCGGCTTCGCGGCCTTCCACATCGCGAAGTCGAGCGGGTCGTCCTTGCCCTCGGCACCGACCACGTCGTCCTGGGTCACCATGTCGTCGATGTTGCGCCCCGACAGCTTCCCGTAGCCGTCGTGCCGGCGTACCCGGAAGAGGACGTTGCCGTCGGCGACGTAGGCCTTGTCCTCGTCGATCAACCGCTGGATCAGGGCCTGCATCTCCATGATGTGGCCGGTCGCGAGCGGCTGCACGTCGGGCGGCAGGACGCCGATGCGCGCCATGTCCTCGTTCCACGCCCGGGTGTAGCGGTTGGCGATGATCGCCGGCGTCGTCCCCTCGCGCCCCGCCCGGAGGATGATCTTGTCGTCGACGTCGGTGACGTTCGACACCGCCAGGACCTCGAGCCCCGACCAGGCGAGGTAGCGGCGCAGCACGTCGAACACGACCGTCGCCCGTCCGTGCCCGACGTGGGCCCCCGACTGCACCGTCGGCCCGCACACGTACATCGACGCCTTGCCCGCCTCGCGCGGCTCGAACGCCCGCTTCTCCCGGGTGAGGGTGTCGTACAGGTGCAGTGACATGGCCGTCTTCCGGGGTCAGTTGCGGGGGCCGGGGTACGAGCTTGTCCGAAGCGGACCGGGTTACCGAAACCCGCCATGATGCGGGTTCCCGTCCGCAACACGGGCCGAGTCCGGACGGATCAGCATGCCCGGGTTCGGAAACCCGCGGCATGGCGGGTTTCGAGGGAGGAGCGTAACGGGCGGCGTACGACGCTCCGGAACTGCTACGCGGGGAGGTCGATCATGCCGTAGCGGAGGGCTTCGACGATGGCCTGGCTGCGGGAGTTGACGGCGAGCTTGTCGTAGACCTTGGTGAGGTGGTTGCGGACGGTCTTGGGGCTGATGACGAGGCGCTCGGCGACCTCGTAGGGGCTGCAGCCGTCGGCGAGCATCTGGA
Source organism: Actinomycetota bacterium (assembly GCA_019348115.1). Lineage (GTDB taxonomy): Bacteria > Actinomycetota > Nitriliruptoria > Nitriliruptorales > Nitriliruptoraceae > JAHWJY01. The sequence continues at coordinate 1,504 of JAHWKB010000056.1, forward strand.
GGATCTGGACCTCGCGGGGGGTGAGCTCGGGGGCATCGTCGACACGCTCGGCGGGGACGTCGACCTCAGCGACCGGCGCGTGGGCGACGCCGGTGCCGACGATCTGCTGGCCGATCGCGGCGCGACGGACGGCGTCGACGACCTCGTCGCTCGACGCGTCCTTGATGAGGTAGCCCGCCGCGCCGGCGGCCTTGGCCCGCTCCACGAGCTCGGCGTCGGCGTGCATGGTCAGGATCACCACGCGGCTGTCCGGGGCGCGCGAGCGCAGGCGGCGGGTCGCGGTGAGGCCGTCGAGGACCGGCATCGACACGTCCATCAGCACGACGTGGGGGCGCAGCTTCTCGGCCAGCTCGAGCCCCTCGACACCGTCGCGGCCCTCCCCCACCACCTCGTAGCCGGCGTCCTCGAGCGTGCGTCGGAGCCCCTCGCGCACGAGGCGGTGGTCGTCGACCAGGAGCACTCTCGTCACAGCAGACCTCTGATCAGGACCGTCACCTCGGTGCCCTCGCCCGGCACGGTGGCCACATCGACGCTCGCACCGATGGCATCGGCGCGTTCCCGGACGGTGGCGAGCCGCTCGCCCGCCTCCGCTCCCAGCGACGGCACGGGGGTGCCCCGGCCGTCGTCCGCGACGACGATACGCAGCCAGCCGGGCCCCGTCGCGTGGTTCACGCGAACCGACGTGGCGCCGGCCTCCCGCTCGGCGAGGCTCAGGAGCTCCTGGACGATGCGCAGGAGCTGCTGCTCGACGACGAGCGCCGGTCGGGTCGCGTCCCGGTCGGCGGTGAGCGCGGTCATGAGCCCGAAGCGCTGCCCGAAGCGCTCGAGGTGCTCCTCGAGGACCGGGACGAGGCCGCGCTCCTCGGTGACCCTGAGGCGCAGCTCACGGAGGGTCTCGCGCAGGTCGGCCAGGGTGTCGCGCACGTCGGCCCGGAGCGTGACGAGCTCGTGGTCGTCCGGGTGGCGCTCGACGGTGCGGTCGAGCGACATCGCGATGTAGACCAGGGACTGGGCGAAGCGGTCGTGGAGCGCGGCGCCGATGCGCTGCCGCTCCTCCTCGGCGCCGACGGTGCGCAGCCGCTGGAACCACACGGCGTTGTCGATGGCGAGCGCCAACGGGACGCTCAGCCGCTCGAGGGTGTCGCGCTGGTCGGCGGGGATGCCCCCCGGGCGGTCGTGCTCGAGGACGAGCAGCCCCGACGGCTGGCCACGCATCCACAGCCACAGGTAGGCGCCGCTCAGGGACTCGGGCCGGAGGCCGTCGCCAGGTGGCAGGACGTCGACGACCAGCGGTCGCTGGTGGGGCCCCTGGTCCCGGACGGGCGCCGGCAGGTCGGCGGTCGTGAGCTCGGCGGCCACGCGGACCCCCTCGGCGTAGACGGGGCGCCACCGCTCCCCGCCGCCGTCCGCCAGGAGCAACGCGACCGCGTCGGCCTCGAAGAGCTCGTCGAGCTGCCGTCGGATGACGCTGAGGATCTCGTCGACGGTGAGCGGCGCCGGCATCGAGCGCACGAGGTCGTGCAGGGTCGACAGCATGGCGTTGACGTGGCCGAGCTGCTGGACCCGACCGAGCGTGCGGTCGTGCTCCTCCTCGGCCTGCAGCATCGCGCGACGGACGACCCAGCCGGCGCCGGCGGTGGCCACGAGCAGCGTGACCGTCTGCGTGGCGGCCCCGAGGTCGCCGGGGGTGTCGTCGATCACGTCGGTCACCGCGATCGCCAGGGTCGCGCCGGCGGCCACGCTCAACGCACGGGCGAAGCCGAGGTCGACGGCCAGGAGCAGGACCGGGGTCGCGAGGTAGAGCGTGTACGGCGACGCCCACGCCCCGGTGAGGATCACCACGCTCAGCGCGATCGCCATCTCGGCGACGAGGGCGTTCCGGCGGCGGTCGGGATCGTCGGTGGGACGGCCGGAGCGCCACAGCGCGACCGCCACGAGCGCCACCCCGCCGGCGACGAGGAGCGACGGGGGCACGGGCCGGCGGTCGAGGAGGATGAGGAGGAGCGCGACGACCAGCGCGCCGGCGCGGAGCCCGGTCGCGACCGGCTGGAGCCAGCCGCGCTCCTCCGCGCCGACCACGAGCCGCTCGGTCACCCCCGCACCACCAGGCACGTCGCCCACGCCGCGATGCCCTCGCCCCGGCCGAGGCTGCCGAGCCGGTCGGTGGTCGTGGCCTTCACCGAGACCGCGTCGACGTCGACGGCCAGCACCCGCGCGAGGTTGGCCCGCATCCCCGCGCGGTGGGGGGCGAGGCGCGGCTCCTGCGCCACGACGGTGACGTCGACGTTGCCGACGCGCCACCCCGCGTCGGCGAGGTCCGCGACGACCGCGGCGAGGAGCCCGTCGAGCGAGTCGGCCCCGGCGGTGGCGGGCCGGTCGACGCCGAACCGGCTCCCCAGGTCGCCGAGCGCGACCGCACCGAGCAGTGCGTCCGCGACGGCGTGGCAGACGACGTCGGCGTCGGAGTGGCCGACGAGCCCGCGGGCCGACGGGACGGTCACGCCGGCGAGCACGAGCGGCCGGCCGTCGCCGGCGGGGCCGAACGGGTGGACGTCGAGGCCGTTGCCGACGCGCGTCACCCGCCACCCCCGGGACGGTCGGCGTCGAGCAGGACCTCGGCCAGCCGCAGGTCCTCGGGGTAGGTGATCTTGAGCCCCCACGGGGAGCCCGCCACGAGCTCGATGCGGCCCTCGACGCGGCCGTCCGCCAGCGCACGCTCGACCAGGCCGAGGTCGTCGGTGGCGTCGTCGGCCTCCGCGAGGGCGGTGCGCAGCACGTCCGGGACGAAGGCCTGGGGGGTCTGCACGGCGCGGAGGTCGGACCGGTCGACCGTCCCGACGACCTCGTCGCCGTCCACGCGCTTGAGCGTGTCCGCGACCGCACGCGCCGGCGCGACCGCCACCACGTCGCCCCGGACCGCGTCGAGGACGCTCCGGATCACCCGCGCCGGCATGAGCGCCCGCGCGGCGTCGTGCACGGCCACGACCTCGACCGACGAGCCGATCTCGGCGAGGCCGGCGCGGACGGAGGCGGTCCGGGTCTCGCCGCCCGGCACCAGCCGGGTCACGGCGTGGCGGCGCCCGATGTCGGCGAACGTGCGCTCGTAGCCCGGCGTGTGCACGACGACGACGTCCCGGATCGCTGCGGCGCGCAGGCCCTGCAGGGCGAGGTCGAGGAGCGTCACGCCGGCGACCGAGACCAGCGCCTTCGGACCGTCCACGGACCGGCCGAGGCGCTGTCCGACCCCGGCCGCGACGAGGACGACGGCCTCCGGCCTCACGCGTCGACGCCGTCCGCGAGCGTCGCGAACAGCATCCGTCCCTGGCGGTTCTGCATGATCGAGGTGACGTCGGCGGTCACCGCGCCACCGATGTGGTCCGCACCCTTCTCGACCACGACCATGGTGCCGTCGGCGAGGTAGCCGACGCCCTGGGCGGGCTCGGTGCCCTGCTTGACGAGCCGGAGCTCGATGCGGTCGCCGGGGATGACCGGCGGGCGGAGCGAGTCGGCGAGGGCGTGGAGGTTCAGCACCCGGACGCCGCTGACCTCGGCGACGCGGGCGAGGTTGGCGTCGACGGTCACCATCGCGGCCTGGCGCTTGCGGCACAGGGCGGCCAGCTTGGCGTCGACGTCGCGGTGCTCGGGGACGATCTCCTCGGAGATCTCGATCGCGACCAGGCCCTCCTCCTGGAGCGTCTTCAGCGCGTCGAGCCCGCGGCGAGCGAGGTCGCGACGCCGGCGGTCCTCGGAGTCCGCCATCGCCTGGACCTCGTGCAGGACGAACACCGGCACCACCAGGGTCCCCTCGAGGAACCCGGCCCGGGCGACCTCGACGAGCCGGCCGTCGACGAGCGCGCTCGAGTCGAGCATCTTCGTGCCCGCGCCCCGGCTCGGGCTCTTGACCTCCAGGCGGCCGCGGACCCCGATGTAGCGCGACAGGTCACCGCCGCGCGAGGCTCCGAGCCGGCCGCCGGCGTACGCGAGCGTCGTGACGAGCACGATCGCGACCAGGATCGCGACGGCCCGCGACGGCAGGAACAGCAGCGGCGCCGCGAGGACGATCCCGAGGAGGGCCGCCAGCGTCCCGCCGATGACGGACGAGACGAGGATCGCCGAGTCGATGTGGGACAGCCGGTCCTGAGCGCGGTCCACGCCGTGGACGACCTGGCGGCCCAGGGCACCGCCGAGGAGGTAGCCGACGAGAGCGCCGAGGACCGAGGTGACGAGGCGGGACCGGTCCGGGTCGCCGTTGTCGACGATGCCGGCCGCGGCAGGACCGAGGCTGAACCCGGCGGCCGTGAGCACGACGACGACCGCGAGCCGGACGAGCTCGACGATCACGAGCCCGCCGCGCGTCGGAGGCGTGGCCACCTGCTGCTCCCTTCCCCGGGGCAGCAGCCTACTTCCGTCAGCCCAGGTCGTGAGCGTCGGCGAGGACCTTCTCGACCAGCTCCTCGGCCTTCTCCTCGTTCTTCTTGATCGCCACGGCGAGCTCGGAGAGGAGGATCTGCTTGGCCTTGGTGAGCATGCGCTTCTCGCCGGCGGACAGGCCCTTGTCCTTCTCGCGCGTGGCGAGGTTCCGCACGACCTCGGCGACCTGGTAGATGTCGCCGGAGCGCAGCTTCTCGTAGTTGGCCTTGAACCGTCGCGACCAGTTGCCGGACGCCTTGCCCTCGGGCTCGCGGAGGACGTCGAGGACCTGGTCGACCTCCTTCTTGGAGACGACGCTGCGGATCCCGACCTCCTCGCAGGAGTCGGCGGGGACCATCACGGTGAGGTCGCCGTAGGTGAGCCGGAGGACGAGGTACTCACGCTTCTCGCCCTTGAGCTCGCGCTCTTCCTTCTTCTCGATGACCGCTGCGCCGTGGTGCGGGTAGATGACGGTGTCGCCGACGCTGTAGGCCATCGAGGAGCTCCTTGTTCGGGTGCGGGCGGCAGCCACCGGGGCCGGTGGCCGGCGTGCACAGGAGCCGGAGTCGTCGCGCGGCAACGAGGAGCGGGCGGGAGACGGCGAGGAGGCCCGGGAGGTGTCGGAGCTGGGCCGGGGAACCCGCGTTCTCGCGTCAGCCTGGCGTCGCCAGCGTTGCCTCCCGCTCCCGGCGATCGTGGGTCGAACGTGCGGGGACCCTAGCAGACGGCTGGTCACCCCGTCCACCCGAAACCGCAGGTCAGAGGCCGGAAACGACCCCGGACCAGCCCCTTCTGACCAACGCAGCGCGGGCCGGGCTGTCGCCGTGCTCCGACCATCGTGGGGGGACGACCGCGGACGGCCGCCCGTCAGACGTAGCGCTCGAGGATGCTCGACTCGGCGAGGCGACGCAGCCCGTCCTGGATGCCGCGCGCCCGGGTCTCGCCCACGCCCTCGACCTCGTCGAGGTCCTCGATCGAGGCCTCCATGATGCGCTGGAGGTCCTTGAACCGACTGACGAGCTTGCCGATGACGCTGTCGGGCAGGCGCGGGATCTTGTGCAGGAGCCGGAACCCGCGCGGCGTGACCGAACGGTCGAGGGTGTCCTCCTCGTAGCCGAGCACCGCGGCGATCCGGTGCAGGTCGAGCAGGTCGTCGGTCGTGAGCTCGTCGAGGTCGCCGAGGGTGCTCGTGAGCTTGCGCCGGCGGTCGGCGACGTAGTCCTGGACGACGAGGGCGCGCTCGTCGTCGACCGCGCTCATGAGCTCGTCGAGCTGCAGCTCGATGAGGCGCCCCTCGGTGCCGAGCTCGGCGACGTAGTCCTCGACCTCGACCGCGATGCGGCGCACCATCTCGGCGCGCTGGAGCGCGACGACGACGTCGCGGAGGCTCACGGAGTCCTCGACCTCGCGCGCCGAGAGGGTCGCCGAGACCTCGTCGAGCCGGGCCCGGTAGCGCTCGAGCGTCGCCAGGGCCTGGTTGGCCCGGAACAAGAGCGAGCTCACCTCCTCGAGCACGCGCTTCCGCTCCCCGAGGTAGAGCGTCACCATCGACATCGACTCGGAGACCGAGATGACGGGCTGGCCGGTCTGCCGCGCGACGCGCTCCGCCGAGCGGTGGCGCGTCCCGGTCTCGGAGGTCGGGATCGACGGGTCCGGGACGAGATGGACGTTGGCGCGGAGCACGCGCTCGCCGTTGTCGTCGAGGATGAGGGCGCCGTCCATCTTCGCGAGCTCGGAGATGCGCTGGGCCGTCGAGTTGGTGTCGATGACGAAGCCGCCCGAGACCACGCGGTCGACCTCGGCCGTCCAGCCGATCACGAGCAGCGCGCCGCGGCCGGCGCGGATCACGCGCTCGACGCCCTCGCGCAGGATCGTGCCGGGCGCGAGCATGGCGAGGACCTCCATCAGCTCCTCGTCGCGCTTCGCCACGGGTCCTCCTCGCCGGTCGGCCCGCGGAGCAGCCTAACGGACGTCGTTGCGGGTCCGGCCGCGCCGGGACGGCCCGTCACGCCGGCAGGACGAGCGCTCCGTCGACGTACTCCGCGAGGCCGTCGCCGACCAACCCGTCGGCCACCCGACGGGCGCGATCGGGATCCTCGGGCCACCCGGCGGCGTCGGCCACCCGTGCGACGGGGATCGGGCCGGTCCGCAGGGCCTGCACGAGCCGTCCGCGGCCCTGGCGGTCGCTCCCCTCGAAGCGCGACTGCGGCCCCGAGGTCCCGGCGGAGCCGGCAGCGGGATCGGGCTCCGGCCGACCCGCGAGGTTCCAGGCGCACTCCTCGGCGATGGGGCACTCGGCGCAGCGGGGCCGGCGCTTGACGCAGATCGTGGCCCCGAGGTCCAGCACCGACTGGTTCCACGCCCAGGCGTCGCCGGCGGGGACGAGCCTGTCCGCGAGTTCCTGGGCCTCGCGGGGCGCGAGGCTGCGACCCGCGACGGCGCGCGCGAGGAACCGGGCGGCGTTGGTGTCGAGGACGCCATGGTCCTCCTCGAGGGCGAAGGCCAGGACGGCGCGGCCCGTGTACGGCCCGACGCCGGGGAGCGCCAGGAGCGCGCCGAGGGTGTCGGGCACCTCGCCCCCGTGCTCGAGGACCATCACGGTGGCTGCGCGGTGGAGGTGGACGGCGCGGCGGTTGTAGCCCAGGCCGTCCCACATCGCGACGACGTCACCGACGGACGCGGCGGCGCACATGGTCGGGGTCGGGAAGCGCTCGAGGAAGCTCCGGTAGCGCGGCAGGACCCGGGCGACCTGGGTCTGCTGCAGCATCAACTCGCTGACGAGCACGGCCCACGGGTCGCGGGTGCGCCGCCACGGGAGGTCCCGACGGGTCTCCTCGCCCCACCGGGACAGGGCCTCCCGGATCGTCGTGTGCTGCATGTCCACCTCCGGTCGCCGCTCAGCCGGCGTCGAGCCCGAGCCGGTGCGCGACGGCAGCGGCCTCGCCGCGGTTGGACACCCCGAGCTTCGGGAGGATGTTCGAGACGTGCACGCTGACGGTCTTCTCGGCGATGAACAGCCGCTCCCCGATGGCGCGGTTGGTCAGGCCCTCCGCGACGAGCTCGAGGACCTCGCGCTCGCGGGGCGTCAACCCCAGAGCGGCATCGCCGGCCGCATCCACGCCCGCGAGATCGACACGCGCTCGACGCGCCAGCGCTTCCAGCCGCTCGCGGACGGCTCCCGCTCCGAGCTCCGCCGCACGCCGGTGGGCCTCGCCCAGGACGCCGGCGGCCTCGTCCCGGTCGCCGCGCGCGAGCAGTGCCTCGGCGAGCCTCCAGCGGGCGTACTCCGCGACGCCGGCGTGCCCGTACTCGTCGAGCCACGCGACGGCGCGCTGCCATGCCTCCGGCTGCGCCTGGCCCGCCAGCCGCATCCGCTCGGCCTCGACCTGGTGGAGCACGCCACGGAGGCGCTCCGACCACATGGCATCGGGATCGGTCTCGGCGAGCGCGGCCTGCAGCACCTCCTGGAGGTGATCCATCCGCTGCTCGGCCTCCTCCACCCCGGCGGTGTCGCCCTGCGCACGTGCGTCGATGGCGATGTCCGCCTCGGCCCACGCGGCGAGCGGCACCAGGAGGTCCATCCACTCCAGACGGTCGGCGTGCTCCATCGCGCGATCCGCGACGCGCCGGGCGTGCTCGGGGCGGCCCTCCCACAGCGCCAGCGCTGCCTCGGCCTCCGCGATCGGGATGAGGAAGTGCAGGTCGACGGATCCCTCCCCGAGGACCCCGTGTCCCGAGAGGCAGGCACGTGCCTCCTCGAAGCGACCCTGCGCGATCCGGACCCGGCCGACGGACAGGGCGACGTGGGCCCCCGCGGCGCCGGCGTCCGGACGGAAGCGCACCAGCTCGATCTGACGGTCGGCCTCGTCCCAGCGTCCCAGGAAGTGCAGGTCGTCCACCAGGTTGAGGCGGAGGAAGTCGACCATGGGTCCGACGATGCCGGTGTCCTCGGCCCACCGCAGCCCCTCCTCGGACACGGCGATGGCCTCGTCCCACCGACGGCTGTCCGCGATCGGGACCGACCCCGCGCCACGTGCCCCCGCCGCCGCGAGCACGTGACCGAGGTTGATGTACGCCCGCAGCACGTCCTCGACGCCGCCGACCCGACGGGCGATCTCCAGCGACTCGCGCAGGAGGGCGACGCCCGCCTCGAGGTCGTGGTCGTTGGCGAGCGAGGTCCCCAGGGAGTTGAGGGCCTGGCTCTCCTCCAACGACGCGCCGACGGCGCGCGCGACGTCGACCCCCTCGCGACTGGGAGCGAGGGCCTCCTCGTAGCGGCCGCTGAGCATCAGCAGTCGTCCCCGCCAGGCGAGCGCGAACGCACGGTCGCGGGAGGGGGTGTCCGGCATCGCCGCCAGCGACGCCTCGGACAGCGTCATCGCCTCCTCGCCCTCCCCGGCGATCCACAGCAGCTGGCTGAGCTTGGCGAGCAGGCCGGCGCTGATCTCGGGTGGCACGACGTCGCGCGCCGCGGCGATCGCGGCCCGTTGGTGCGCCAGGGCACGGCGGGAGTCGCCCCCCACGAGCGCGGCGTGGGCCGCCCGCCGCAGGACCTCCCAGCGGGGGTGCGCCGCCGCTCGGGCGTCCTCCGAGACCCGGTCCCACAGCTCGAGGGCCAGCTCGTAGTGGTGCCGCGCCTCGGCGGAGGCGTACTGGCCCATGGCCGTCTCGGCAGCCACGAGGGACGCCGCGAAGGCGCGGTCGAGCTCGTGCGCGGCGTACCAGTGGTAGGCCAGCTCGGCGTGGACCGCGTCGGCACCCCCGGCGGCGAGGCTCGGATCACGGGTCAGCGCCTCGGCGAAGCCGGCGTGCAGGTCGCTGCGCTCCCCCGGGAGCAGCTCACCGTGGACGGCCTCCTGCAGGAGCGCGTGCCGGAACCGGTAGCTGCGGCCGTCCTCGGTGGGGACGAGCACCTGGTGGGCGACCGCTTCGCGGAGCCCGTCGCGGAGCTCCGCGGCAGGGAGCTGTGCCACCTCCTCCAGGAGGCGGTGGTCCACCGTGCGCGCAGCGGCGGCGGCGATCCGCAGCACCTCCTTCGCGCTCTCCGGCAGCGGGGCGAGCCGACTGGCGAGGATGTCCCGGAGGGTCGACGGCAGGGGTCCGCCCGATCGTTCCGTGGCCGCGAGGAGCTCCTCGGCGTAGAAGGCGTTGCCCTCCGAACGCTCGGCGATCACGTCCACCAGGTCCGGGTCCGGTGCCCGGCCCAGGATCGCCTCCAGCTGCTCGACGAGCTCGTCCCGCTCGAACGGCGCGAGGTCCAGACGTTCGACCGACGGCTGCCGCGACAGCTCGGCGAGCACGGGGCTCAGGCTGTGCCGGCGGTGGACCTCGTCCGCCCGGTACGTCGCGACGACGAGGACGCGGCCGCGCCCGAGGTTGCGGGCGAGGAAGACCACGAGGTCGAGCGTCGAGCGGTCGGCCCAGTGGAGATCCTCGATCGCGACGATCACGGGCGAGCGCTGACCGAGCGTCTCGAGCGCCGACAGGACCGCTTCGAAGAGCCGCGACTGGCTGGCCGGGTCGCCGGCGTGCGGGGTGGGATCGACCTCCGTCCGGGGCAGCAGCCGCGCCAGCTCGCGACGGGGCCCGGTCAGCAGCGCGCGGACGCGATCCTCGCCGAGCTCGCCGGTCAACCCGCGGAACGCCTCCACCACCGGCGCGTACGGGAGTGCCGCCTCCCCGAGATCGAGGCACCCACCGGACAGCACCACGGCGTCCCGCTGGCTCGCGAGGAACTCGGTGAGGAGCCGGGACTTGCCGATACCGGCGTCGCCCCCGACCAGCACGACGGATGGTTCGCCGTCGGCCGCGCGCGCGAGCGCGCTCTCGAGGCGTGCGCGCTCCAGGCGGCGACCGACGAACGTCGGGGACATCATCCGGGCCGGCATGGTGGGCAGCATGCCACCCGGCGTGCCGGATGCCGGTCCGGTCACGCGCTGCGGAACGCCGGGAGCAGCCTGCGCACCGGCCGCAGCGGGATCCACAGGCCCGTCACGACGCCGCGGCGGTCCCGGGAACGGCGCGGGAGCGCGGACGTGTCGCGGCGGTCGGCGCGACGGCGCACCTCGGCGGCCTGCAGGGTGGCGATCTGGTAGCTGGTGGTCGGGTGCATCGCGGGGCTCCTGGGCTCGTGGGCTGGTACTGCCCACGATGACCCTGAGGAGGTCGACCGCGCATCGGAAGGACGCCCTAGATCCGTCCCGGGCACCCCTCAGATGCCTCCGGCCGGGCCCTGAGGGGACGACGTCAGCCGTCCCCGGGCCCCTGCCGGCCCGCGGTCACCCCTCGGCGGAGCTCGATCCGTCGTCGTCGGCATCCTTCGGGCCCGCCAGCTCGACCGGCGGCGCGTCGGGGATGCCCGGCGAGTCGACGGCCCGGAACGCGACCTCCTCGGCGTCGTCGGACTCGACGTCGGCCACGATCAGCTGGCCGGCGTTGAAGCCGCCGGTGAGGATGCGCTCGGAGAGCTTGTCCTCGAGCTCGCGCTGGATCGTGCGACGCAGCGGACGCGCCCCGAGCTGCGGGTCGTAGCCCTTCTCGGCGAGCCACCCCTTCAGGCGGTCGGTGA
>JAHWKB010000232.1 GCA_019348115.1 Actinomycetota bacterium
ACTTCCTGCTGACCTCGCACGTGCGGGTCCGCCTCCTGGACGGGCTCGAGGGCCTCCCGGTGCTGGACCTGCGCCAGAGCGTGTAGGCGACCGCCACCCGATCCGGCCCCGACCGAGGAGCCTCCGTGCTCGACGCCCAGCTCGCCACCCTCCGCGCCCTCTGCGACACCTTCGTCCCGCCCGTCGAGCCACCGGCCGTCGAGGCGCACGACCCGACCGGCTTCTGGGCGCGCCGTGCGTCGGACCTGGGCATCCACTCGTCGGTGGCCCTCTACGTCGAGACCGAGCTGGCCCGCGAGGACCGGGACGGGATGGTGGCGCTCCTCGACGCGCTCGGGAAGCTCCGGTTCGCGTCCCTCCCCCAGCGGGCCCGTGAGACGCTGCTGCGCACCCTCGGCCGCGTGTCCACCGACGCCGCCGCCGGCATCGCCGCCTACCGGGGGCTGACGCTGCTGCTGTTCTACGGCGCCACGGGCGACGACGGTCGCAACCCCAACTGGGCGCAGCTCGGCTACCCCGGCCCTCCGACGGTCGAGCCCGGCACCGACCGGCTCGAGACCTGGACGCCGCCGGGCGAGCTCGGGCCGATCGAGGTCGATGCCGATGTGGTCGTGGTCGGCTCGGGTGCCGGCGGCGGCGTGATCGCGGCCGCGCTGGCGCTGGGCGGGCTCGACGTGCTGGTGCTCGAGGCCGGCGGCCACCTCGAGGACGCCGACTTCCCGGCCGACGAGGCCGCGGCCCTCGCCGAGCTGTACTGGCGCGGGGGCCCGACCGTCACCGCCGACGGCAACGTCGCGATCCTCGCCGGCGCGACGCTCGGCGGCGGCACCACGATCAACTGGCAGAACTGCGTGCGACCGCCGGCCGCCGTGCGGGACCGCTGGGCGGACGAGTTCGGGCTCGACGGCCTCGACGACGGCACCTTCGACGCCCACCTCGACGCCGTGAGCGACCGCATCTCGGCGACGACGGCGTGCAGCGACCACAACGGCCCCAACGCGCGGCTCGCGGCCGGCGCGGAGGCGCTCGGATGGTCCTGGCAGGTGGCCGCCCGGAACACCGACCCGGGGTCCTACGATCCCGAGACCGCCGGCCACGTCGGCTACGGCGACCGCACGGGGAGCAAGCGGGGGACGCTCAAGACCTACCTCCGCGACGCCGTCGACGCCGGCGCCCGCGTCCTCCCGCACTGCGAGGTGCTCCGGGTCACGACCGGGGACGGCCGGGCGACCGGGGTCGAGGCGGAGCGCATCCACGCCGACGGCAGCCGGACCCCCGTCCGGGTCCGCGCGCCGCGCGTGGTGCTCGCCGCGGGGGCGCTCGAGACCCCCGCGGTGCTCCTCCGGTCCCGCATCGGCGGCCCGGCCGTCGGTCGCTACCTGCGGCTCCACCCCGTGCCGAACCTGCCGGGCTTCTACGCCGAGCCGCAGGACAGCTGGTGGGGACCACCGCAGACCTGCATCGTCGACGAGCACCGCGACGTCGTCGCCGGCCACGGCTACCTCGTCGAGACCCCGCACGTGCACGCCGGGCTGTCGGCCGCGACCGTCCCGTGGCGCTCCGGACGCGACCACAAGCTCCTGATGGGGCGTGCCTCGCAGCTGTCGACGTTCATCGCGGTCACCCGCGACCACGGCAGCGGCACGGTCACCCTCGACGAGCTCGGCCACGGGGTCGTGACGTACCCGCTCGACGATCCTCTCGACGCGGAGGTCCGCCGCCACGCCCTGGGCACGCTCATCGACCTGCACGTGGCCGCCGGCGCGGACGTCATCGTCGACCTCCACCCGGAGCGTCGCCTGTGGCGCCGGGGGGACGACCTCGACGCGTTCCGCGACCGGCTGTGTGCCCTCCCCGACGGCGCCGGCGGACGCCCGCTCTTCAGCGCGCACCAGATGGGGACGGCACGGATGGGGACCGACCGGGTGACGACCGTCGCGGACCCGGAGGGTCAGCTCCACGACACGGCGGGGGTCTGGATCGGCGACACGAGCGCGTTCCCGACCGCGGTGGGGTCCAACCCGATGCTCACGTGCATGGCCCTCGCCCGCCGGACCGCCGGCGCCATCCTCGCCGCCTCCTGAACGCCAGCGGCCGTCTCAGCCGCCAGCGGGGCCGGCCAGCTGGAGCAGGAAGCCCATCCCCAGGAGGAAGGCGAGGAGCCACGCGCCGATCTTCAGCATCAGCGTGATCTCGCGCCCGACGCCGCGGGCGGTCGGGAGCGGCTGGAGGCGGCGCCCGCAGTCGCAGAGGCCCGGCTCGAGGTAGACGACGTGGCGCTGGTCGCAGGCGAACCGCGGCCGCTCGGCGAGGTCGTAGGCGCAGCCGGGACAGGTCGCGGTGCCTCGCGGTGACCGCACGCCGCACCTCGGGCACTGCCGGGCGTGGACCCGGTCGACGTAGACGAACCCGGCGGCGAGCCCGAGGAGGCCGCCGTAGACGATCGCCGCGCCGATCACGTCACCGGCGGTGGCGGGCCCCCACACGGCGAACGGGACGAGCAGCAGCGCGACGACGGGGATGGGCGCGAGCCCCGCCAGCACGGCACGGCGACGCTCGCGCGAGGTGAGGGGCGGCCGGCGGTGGAGCACCGCGCGGGGCGGCGTCCCCGGCGCGGGGGCGTCCTCGTGGTCCACGGGTGCTCCTCCTGTGCGCGAGGCAGGGTACGTGCGCTCCCCCGACGTGCGGACGGCCCGCCCGACGGCCGTACCGCCGTCCCTGGCGGCCACGTAGCGTCTCGGACGGACGCCGCCCCGACCCCGCGGCGCGGACCCGCTGGAGGACCGCCATGACCGACGTCTTCGACAACCTCGGCACGAGCGAGCTGCTCGTCGCCGCAGCCGTGCTGGTGCTGCTGCTCCTGCTCGTCTGGCTCGCCGTTCGCGCGTTCCGCAGCCGCGACGAGGGCGAGCGCACCGTGGAGCGCCCGACCGCGACGGTGCGGCGCCCCGTCTACACCGACCGCGCCCTCCTCGACGACCTCCGTGCCCACGCGGACCGGCCCGGTGATGACCTCCGGCGCGATCCCGACGTGCCCCGTCCCGCGACCGCGGACGTCCACCCGGTGGGCGACGGGACCACGACCACGTCCGCCGCCGACCCCGCCGACCGGACCCCCGCCGCCCGGACCTCCGTCGCGCGCAGCGGTGATGGCGACCACGCCCGCGAGGAGGACACGCGACGGGTGAACGAGACGATCCGGGCGCTGGAGGGGAGCGACATCCTGATCGACCTCGACGCCTTCCCGGACGCCGAGCTCGAGCCCGGCAAGGCCATCGTCCTCAGTGGCACGCTCGAGCGGCACCCGGCCTCGGACGCCGCCGAGATCCTCGAGCTGTCCGCGCCCCTGCTGCAACGCGGCGCCGGCAACGGTGGCGGCTCGGTCACCAAGGGGGGCGTCGACGGCGCCACGGCCGAGGGCGCACCGCTGGTCGTCCGGCTCGAGCACCCGGTCGACACGCGCGGGTACCTCATGGTCCTCCCGCGGGAGCACCTCCTCGTCGAGGACCCGACCCGGCTCGGGTCGACCGTGAGCGTGCTGGCCGTCGTCGAGCGCGCGATCGACAAGCGCGCGCAGCTCGACGTCGAGGACTACCTCGGGCCGCACCTGTCGCGCGACGGGCAGGCGGTGCTCGGCGAGCGGGACCTCACCGAGACCATCGCGACGCTGTCGCAGGTCGCGTCCGAGGATCTCGGCGCCGACGACCTCCCCTTCAAGGGGCCGGGGGCGCTCCTGACGCCGGCGGCGATCCAGCGCTGAGACGCCGGGTGGCCGTCTGCCACTAGCCTCGGGGTCGCAGGCGCCGAGGCAGGAGCAGCGATGGAGATCACCCGGTCCACCTCCGAGGACGGGGTCCTCACGCTCGCGATGGACGACGGGAACAAGAACGCGCTCGACACCGACGCGTTCGCCGC
>JAHWKB010000233.1 GCA_019348115.1 Actinomycetota bacterium
GTCAGCATCTCCTTGAACGCCGTCCCGACGACGTGCGGGAAGTTGCCGCCGCCGAACTCGGCCGGGAACGTCAGCGCGCCCCAGCCCGCGTCGACGTACTGCGAGTAGACCTTCTTGAACGACTCCGGCGTGGTGACGCCGCCGTTCTCGACGATGCAGCCCTGCTGGTCGCCGTCCTGGTTCGTGGGCGCCACGGCCTGGGAGCAGAAGCGGCCCGCCTCCTCGAGGAGGCCGGCCACCATGTCCGGGTCGGCGTGCGCGTACTCGTCGAGCTGGGCGAGCTCGTCGAGACGAGCGATGTGCTCGAGCACGAAGCGGATGTCACGGATGGGCGCGGTGTACGTGGTCATGGCTCGAGCCTACCCACGCCCCTCCCGGGCCCGGGAACCGGTCGGCCGGACGTCGCGCCCTGGCCACCTCACTCCTCGATGTACACGCCGTTGTGGCCGAGGGAGTGCGCATCGACGTTCGGGAAGTAGGTCAGTCCGTGCGCCCCGGCGCCCGTCGGGATGGTGGCCAGCACCTCGCCTGTCGCGGTGTCGATCACCGAGACGGAGCCGTGGTAGCGGTTCGAGATCCACAGCTCGGTCCCGGCCGGGTTGAGCTGGCCCATGTCGGGCGAGCCGCCCACGTGCCAGGTCTCGGTGACCTCGAGCGTCGCGAGGTCGATGACCGAGATCGTGCCGCCGAGCCGGTTCGACACGAACACCCGGTCCTTCTCGCGCGACAGCAGGATGCCGTGCGTGCCGTCGCCGGTCGGGAGGAACTTCTCCTCCGTCATCGTGACCGGGTCGAGGACGTGGACGCCGTCCTTCGTCTCGTTGGCGACGAGCATCGTCTCCTGCCCGGGGATGCGGACCACGTCGACGGGCTTGCCGCCCACGTGCAGCTCGGCGACCACCTCCCGGGCGGTGACGTCGACCTTGACCATCATCCCCGAGAACTCGGCGCTCGCGACGAACAGTCCGTCGCGGGTGAAGTTGCCGTGGTCGATGCCCTGCGGGAGGTCCTCGATGGAGGCCTGCAGCTCCCACGAGTGCGGGTCGCGGAGGTCGAGCCGGCGCAGCCGCTCGGCGACGACGATCGCGGTCGACCCGTCGGGCGTCCAGTAGAGGTTGTAGGGGTCCATGACCGGCACGGTCCGGGTGATGGCCCCGGTGTACGGGTCGATGACCGACACCGTGTTCCCGGAGGTGTTGTTGATGACCAGCGACTGCAGGTCCCACGCCGGCGTGACGTGGTGCGGCACGAGGTCCACGTGGTGGTGCCCGATCACCTCGCGGGTGGCCGGGTCGATGATCGTGACCGTGTGGGCCTTGGAGTTGGGGACGTACACGCGCTCGGGGTAGCGGCCGAGGGCCACCGGGCCCGTCGGCTCCGGCGGTGCGGGCGCCGGCGCGATCGTGGCCGGCGCGACGGGGGCGGCGGGGGACGGTGACGGCGTCCCGGCGACCTCGGCGGCGGCCGCGTCCGCGACCGGCGCGTCCACGACCCCGGACCGGCAGGCCGAGGCCGCGAGAGCGGCCGCGAGGGACAGCAGGACGAGACGTCGCATCGAGGAGCTCCGGTGGCGGACCGGGACCCTATCCCGGCGAACCACCCGGAACGGCAGGTTCGCCCCGGCCCTCCTCGAGGAGCGCCACGAGCTCGAGGCACGTGGTCCCGATCGCTGCCTGCGCGGGGCCGGAGAGCCCGCCCATGCCGTAGAAGCCGTGGATGAGGCCCGGGAAGGAGTGGTGGCGGACCTCCACGCCGGCGGCCCGGAGCGCCTCGGCGTAGGCATCCCCCTCGTCGACGAGCGGGTCGTACTCGGCCGTGACGACGACGGCCGGCGGGAGGCCGCTGAGGTCGTCGGCGAACAGCGGCGACAGGCGGGGGTCCGCGGGGTCGGCGTCGGCCATGTAGTGGTCCGCGAACCAGCGCATGGTCGCGCGCTCGAGGTAGTACCCCTCCCCGAGCCGTGCGATCGAAGCGTGCGACTGGGTCATGTCGACCGCGGGGTAGACGAGCACCTGCGCGGCGAGGTCGATGTCGCTGCCGCGGAGCTCCTGCGCGAGGACGGCGGCGAGGTTGCCGCCGGCGGAGTCGCCCCCGACCACGAGCCGCTCGACGCCCCAGTCCGGGAGCCGGGCGGCCGTCCACCGCGTGGCGGTGTGGGCGTCCTCGAGGGCAGCCGGGAACGGGTGCTCCGGGGCGAGGCGGTAGTCGACGCTCACGACCACCACGCCGGCGTGGAAGGCGAACGAGCGCGCCTGGACGTCGTGGGTGTCGAGGTCGCCGATGACCCAGCCGCCGCCGTGCAGGAAGACCATCGCCGCACGGGGCGTGCCCTCCGGCACGTAGACCCGGACCGGGACGTCGTCCGCGGACGTGTCCTCGACCGACGCCACCGGATCGCCCGCGTGGTCGCCGCGCCGGGCGAGCGCGAGCCGGCGGAACGTCTCCCTCGCCTCGGGCGGGGTCATGTCGTGGGTGCGCTTCAGCCCGTCGGCCTGGAGCTGGCGGAGCACACCGAGGAAGTCCTGGATGGCGGGATCGAGTGGCATGGGCACCTCGGAACTCGGGGGTGGACGCCCGACGCGGGCGAGCGGACCGTAGGCGCCGGGGCCGCTACTACGCTCCCCCGACCGGCGGTGGAGGAGGCGGGCGTGTCACGGGTCCCCCGCCCCAGCCTGCCCCGACCGGACGTGAGCCTCCCGGCGCCGGTGGCCCGGCTCCTCACGGCCCTCGGGCTCCCGGTGACGGCGACCGCCGAGTACTGGCGACAGGAGCGCCGTGCCATCCGCGACAGCGCGAGCGCGCTCGGCGTCGGCCTCCTCGCCACCCTCGTGGCCGGGACGGTGCTGGGCTCCGCGACCGGGCAGCTCGAGGAGGCGCCCGGCCTCCTGGCCCTCATCCCCGCGGCCATCGGGATGCGCGGATCGATCTTCGGGGCGCTCGCGGCGAGGCTGGGGACCGGCATCCTGACCGGTGAGTTCGAGGGCGAGCTCCGACGCGCCAGCTTCCTCGGGCGGCAGATCGAGGCGGTGACGATCCTCTCGGTCACCACGGCCACGCAGGCCGGCATCCTCGCGTGGATCATCAGCACCCTGTTGGGCCTGCCGGTCATCCCGGTCCTCGAGCTGATCGCCATCTCGCTCGTCGGCGGGCTGATCTCGTCGGTGTTCCTGCTGCTCGTCACGATCGGCATGGCACGGAGCGCCAACGAGCGCGGGTGGAACATCGACGACGTCGGCGCCCCCATCATCACCGCGACCGGTGACCTCATCACGCTGCCGGCACTGCTCCTGGCGACCTTGCTGCTGCGCGTCCCGATCGTCGCCGACATCCTCGGCGCGATCGGGCTCCTCGCCGGGCTCGCGACGCTCGTCCTCGGCTGGCGCCACGAGACGTCGTCCATCCGTCGCATCGTGCGCGAGTCGCTGGTGGTGCTGACGTTCGCCGTGTCGCTGCAGGTGTTCGCCGGGACGGTCATCGAGAGCCGCCTCGACCGCTTCCTCGACGTCCCGTCGCTGCTGGTCCTCATCCCCGCCTTCGTCGCGACGTGCGGCTCGCTGGGCGGCATGCTCTCGGCGCGGCTGTCGTCGAAGCTCCACGTCGGCCTGCTCCAGCCGCGGACGGTCCCCAGCAAGCTCGCCGCGCTCGACGTCTCGGTCACGTTCCTGCTCGCCGTGATCGCCTTCGTGGGGGTCGGCGGCATCGGGTGGTTCGCCGCCAACCTCGCCGGCGGGGTCGACCCGCCGCCGGCGTACGTCCTCGTCGGGGTCGCGCTGGTGGGCGGCCTGATCGCCACCTTCATCCTCGCGTTCGTGGCGTACGGCGCCGCGGTCGCGACCTTCCGCTTCGGGCTCGACCCTGACAACCACGGG
Organism: Actinomycetota bacterium; assembly: GCA_019348115.1. Classification (GTDB taxonomy): domain Bacteria; phylum Actinomycetota; class Nitriliruptoria; order Nitriliruptorales; family Nitriliruptoraceae; genus JAHWJY01. Next base: position 3,870 of record JAHWKB010000233.1, read on the forward strand.
ATACCGATCGTCACCGCCACCATGGACCTGGCGGGGATCCTCT
>JAHWKB010000009.1 GCA_019348115.1 Actinomycetota bacterium
TCGACGGCGAGCTCGTCGACTGGGACGACGCGAGGATCCACGTCCTCACGCCGACCCTGCACTACGGCTACGGCGTCTTCGAGGGCATCCGGTGCTACGGCACCGACCGCGGGCCGGCGGTGTTCCAGCTCCTGCCGCACACCGACCGGCTCCTGCGCTCGGCGCGCCTGTACCCCCCGCTCGACGAGTCCCCGTACACCTCCCAGGACCTCGCGGACGCCATCGTGGGGCTCATCCGCGCGAACGGGCACGAGGCCGGTTGCTACATCCGCCCGACGATCATCCTGGGCTACGGCGAGATGGGCCTCAACCCGCTCCCCAGCGAGCCGCAGGTGATCATCGCGACGTGGGAGTGGGGCACCTACCTCGGTGAGGAGGCCCTGGTCAACGGCGTCAAGGTGATGTTCAGCTCGTACCGACGCATCGGCAAGAACACCATCCCGCCGGCGGGCAAGGCCAACGGCCAGTACCTCAACAGCTCGCTCGCGAAGGTCGAGGCGCTCCGCGCGGGCTACGACGAGGCCATCATGCTGTCGGAGGACGGCTACGTCGCCGAGGGCACCGGGGAGAACATCTTCATCGTCCGCGACGGCGTGATCTCCACCCCGCCGCTGTCCGACGGCCCGCTCGGAGGCATCACCCGCTCGAGCGTGATCCAGATCGCGCGCGACCTCGGCCTCGAGGTCGTCGAGGAGCACCTCGTCCGCAGCGACCTCTACCTGTGCGACGAGGCCTTCCTCACCGGCACCGCGGCCGAGCTCACCCCGATCGCGACCGTCGAGGGACGCAAGGTCGGGTCCGGGACGCGCGGGCCGGTCACCGAGAAGGTGCAGTCCACGTTCATGGATGCCATCCGCGGCAAGGTCGACCGCTACAAGGACTGGCTCACCTACGTCAACGAGTAGGCGGCGGGTCCGCGGCGGGACGGTCGATCGCATCGGGACGCGCTGGCCCGGCGCGTCGGACCGCCGCGGCACGGAACGAGGGCCGCTCGGTCCGAGGAGTGACCATGGCGAGCTGGCAGGCTGAGGTCGTCAAGCGCAGCTTCGTCGCCGGCCTCAAGGCGCAGCGCTTCCTCGTCGGGGACATCGACCCCGAGGCTCCCGAGGAGGACATGGAGGCGTTCGCCCTCAAGCTGCGCGAGCAGATGGAGCTGGCCACCGCGTACGTGCCTCGCGGGCGCGACATCACCGTGCGCGAGGTCGACGAGCCCACACCCGCCGAGTGGGTGCGCTCGGAGCGGGCCCAGGAGGACCGGGTGATCCTCCACCTCCACGGCGGCGCCTACCTGATGGGATCCCCCCGGACCCACCGGGGCATGGCCTCGGCCCTGTCGCGCGTCGCCCGCGCGCGGGTGGTCGTCCCGGACTACCGCCTCGCGCCGGAGCACCGGTTCCCCGCCGCGCTCGAGGACTCGATGGCGTGGTACCGCCACCTCCTGGACCAGGGTGTGGACCCGTCCCGCTTCGCGGTCTCCGGCGACTCCGCCGGGGGCGGGCTGGCCGTCGCGGTGATGCTCGAGGCCAAGCGCGAGGGACTGCCGCTACCCGCCTGCTACGTCGGCATGTCGCCCTGGACCGACCTCGCCGGCACCGGCCGGTCGATGACCGAACGCGCCAGCCGTGACCCGTGGCTGCGCTCCGACCTGGTGCCGACCGCCGCGCGCGGCTACGCCGGCGACCACCCGCTCGACGACCCGCGCATCTCCCCGCTGTACGGCGACCTCGCCGGCCTGCCGCCGATGCTGGTCCACGCGGGCACCGAGGAGATCCTCTGGGACGACGGCCGCCGGCTGGTCGAGCGCGCCCGCGAGGCCGGTGTGGACGCGTCCTTCGGCTCCTTCGAGGGGATGTGGCACGTCTTCCAGGCCTTCCCCGGTCTCCCCGAGACGCGCTCCGCGCTGCGCGAGATCGGGGCGTTCGTGCGCCGCCACACCACCGAGCACGCGGACGCCGGCGCCCGGGCCCGGACGTCCGCCGCCTGACGGGGATCCGACGGGCAGGAGGTCCGTTCCCGGGCGTCGAACAACGCGTCATCCCCGCTCCCCTCCGGACCGGATACGCGATGTCCCTGTCCCGCCGCGACTTCCTCGCCCGCTCCTCCTCCGCCGGCGCGCTCCTGCTCGCGCCCGGCCTCACGAGCCGCGGCAGCGTGCTCGACCTCCCGCTCGGCACGAGCACCGAGGACGGCGCCGCGCGCGAGTCGGTGCTGATGCGTGGGTGCAAGCTCGTCCACGCCGACATGCACAACCACACGCTGCTGAGCGACGGCGCCGGCGACCCCGACCTGGCGTTCGCGTCGATGCGCGACCACGGCCTCGACGTCGCGGCGCTGACGGACCACGCCACGGTCAGCAAGGGGCTGCCGCGGTCCATCTGCGCCGACAGCACCGACTGCCAGAGCATCATCGGCATCAACGAGGGCAGTTGGGCGCGCACCGGCGAGCTCGTCCAGACGGCCTACGAACCCGGGGAGTTCGTCGCGATCCGTGGCTTCGAGTGGAGCTCGCCGTCGCTCGGGCACGTCAACGTCTGGTTCTCCGACACCTGGACCGACCCGTTGCACACCGGTGGCGCGGGCACGGGCGAGGGTGCCGGCCAGTTCCTCCACGACGAGTTCAGCTACGACGACCACTCGATCCCCGACGAGCTGGCCGCCGCGATCAACGACGCCGTCTCGCGACACGGCGCGAACGCAGGCATGCGGCTCTTCTACGAGTGGCTCACCGCCGACCCGTCGCGGCCCGTCCTCGGGGGCGGCGCGGACGGCATCGCCGGGTTCAACCATCCCGGACGGGAGGTCGGCCGCTTCGGCTACTTCGCGTTCGACCCCGCGCTGCGCGACCGCCTCGTCAGCCTCGAGGTGTTCAACCGCAAGGAGGACTACCTCTTCGAGGGGACCGACAGCGGCGTCGAGTCGCCCATCGTGCAGTGCCTCAACGCGGGCTGGCGTCCCGGGCTCCTCGGGGTCACCGACGAGCACGGCACCAACTGGGGGAGCGACGCCGGCAAGGGCCGCGGCGGTCTCTGGGTCACCGAGCTCACCCGTGAGGGCGTCCGGGAGGCGCTCGAGGCACGCCGGTTCTTCGCCACGAACCAGGCGGGCCTGCGGCTCGCCGTCGTCGGGCGGTCCGGGCCCAGCACGGCCGCGATGGGGTCGACGCTGCCGCACACCGCCGGCGAGGTGCTGCTCCGGGTGGACCTCGACGGGGGCGCGGGGCTGCAGGGCCGTGAGCTCGGCGTCCAGGTCCTGACCGCCGGGAGCTTCCTCCCCGAGGTCGCCGACCAGGACACCGTCATCCTCGACGGGTCGGGTCGCCCGTTCACCTTCCGCGTCCCCGTCGACGTCGCCGAGTCGCCGTACCTCATCGTGCGGATCACGGATCCGTCGCAGCCCGCCGACCGCCGTGCGACCGGCCTCCTCGCATCCCTCGGCAAGGCCATCGCCTACGCGAGCCCGATCTACCTCGAGGCCGCGACCGCCTGAGCCGCTACCGTCCGCAGGCTGGCGTGGGGCACGGGTCCGCTCGCCGGCGGAGCGAGGCGATGGGCAAGGACGTGGACCGGCTCGAGCTGCGCACGGTCACCGAGGACGAGTTCCGGGCCTGGCACCGCAGCGTCGGGATGAACTTCGGCTCGGAGCCGACGCCTGCGGCGACCGCCAGGCGGCGGCCGGTGTTCGAGCTCGACCGCTGCTTCGCGGTCTTCGACGGCGAGCGCATCGTCGCGAACAGCGGCGTCTTCTCGTTCGACGTGTCGCTGCCGGGGGGATCCCGGCGACCGTGCGCCGGCGTGACGACCGTGGGCGTGGCCTCCGACTGGCGCCGTCGCGGCCTCCTCGGCCGGATGATGCGGACGATGCTCGACCAGGCTCGTGAGCGGCAGGAACCGTTCGCCGCGCTCTACGCGTCGGAGGCGACCATCTACGGGCGCTACGGCTTCGGCATCGCGGCGCCGCACGTCGAGGTGGTCGCGGACACGGTCCGCGCCCGCATCGAGCGGCCCATCGGCACCGACGACGTGGCGCTCCTCGACGTGCCGGGCGCGCTGGCGTCGTTCCCGCCGGTCTTCGACGCGGCGCGGCACCAGCGCGGCGGGATGATGTCGCTCGACGCGTGGTGGAAGCCGTGGCTCGAGAACGACGAGCCCGACGAGCGCGACGGGTACAGCCCGCGCTTCCTCGCCTCGGTGCCGGGCCGCGGCTTCGCCATCTACCGCTGGAAGGAGCACTTCGACCACATGACCCCGAGCGGGGACGTCGAGGTGACGATGCTCGTGGCGACCGACCCGGAGGCCGAGTCCGCCCTGTGGGAGTTCGTCTTCTCCATCGACCTCACGGTGAAGGTCCGGTCCTTCATGCGGCCCCCGGACGACGCGCTGCTGCACCTCGTGGACAACCGCGCGGTCGTCCGTGACACCGGCTCCGAGCACCTCTACCTCCGGCTGGTCGACCTCCCGGAGGCGCTGACGGCGCGGGCGTACGCCGCCGACGGCGAGGTGGCCTTCACGGTGACCGACGCGAGCTGTCCCTGGAACGCGGGGACCTGGAGGCTCCAGGTCGTCGACGGGACCGCCACGTGCGAGAAGGTCGACGGCCACGGGGACGTCGCGTTGGACGTCGCCGAGCTGGCGTCGATCACGCTCGGCGGCGTCCGCCTCGACCACCTCGTCCGGGGACGCCGCGCCGAGGCCCGGCGCCCGGAGGTCGTGCCGACGGTCGACCACATGTTCGCCACCGAGCGCGCCCCGTGGAACCCGTTCGAGTTCTGACGCCGGCGGCCTGCCCGGCGCTCAGCGCAGCTCGCCGGGGAGGAGCCCCCACACGTGGACGTCGGCCCGCTCCGCCGGGAACCCGGCGACAGCGGTCAGGGGGAACGCCGATCGGCGCGTGCCTTCGAGGGTGAAGCCCAGACGCGCCGCGAGCGCGTTCGACGCGGGGTTCGCGGTCACGGCCTCGAGCTCGAGCCGCGCGAGCCGGAGGTCGTCGAAGCACCACCGGCAGAGGAGGCGCGCGGCCAGGGTCGCCGTGCCACGACGCCGCGCCTCCGGTGCCATCCAGTACCCGACGGAGCCGTAGCCGTCCTGGGGGTGGATGCCGAAGCCGACGCACCCGACGGTCGCGCCCTCGGACTCGACGAGGAGGGGAGCGCCCCGGCCGCTGTCGATGGCCTCCCGCGCCATCTCGACGAAGCCCTCGGCGTCGCTGCGTCGGTACGGCGACGGGACGCGCGTGAACCGCTGGATGTCCGGGTCCTGGCAGATCTCGGCGATGCGCTCGACGTCGTCGTGCGTCGGCGGGCGGAGCACGACCTCGCCGGTCGCGAAGTGCGCGGGGATCTCGAGACGCGTGTCGCTCACCGGGGCACCTCCCCTCGGAGTGGCACCGTCGCATGCGCGAGGTCGCGGCGCCACCCGGGGACGAGCCGCGGCGGCGGCGCGACCCCGCCGGTCGGTCCTGGCCCACGGCGCGTGGCCGACCGGTGGGCCACTACCGTCGGGACGGCGCGCCCGGCCTCCCCGTGCGCGCGCCCGCTCCAGAGGAGGAACCCGTGTCCCACGTCTACAAGAAGATCGAGCTCGTCGGCTCGTCCCGCGACGGCGTCGATGACGCCATCCGCCGTGCGATCCGCAAGGCCGGCGAGTCCATGCGCAACCTCGACTGGTTCGAGGTCAAGGAGATCCGCGGCTGGATCCAGGACGGCGAGGCGCAGCACTTCCAGGTGACGCTGCAGGTCGGCTTCCGCATCGGTGACGACGAGTAGCTGACCTCGGAGGTTTGTCGGGCGTCCGGGGCGGCCGTACCCTCGGACTGCTCCCGACGGCACCCGCCCGGGGGCGCGAGCGACCTGGATCACCGATGACCGTCCCGACGACCGCCGCCTCCCGCCCCGCCGGGGACGACGTCGCGCGCGCGATCATCGGCATTCCCCCGCTCCCGTAGCCGGCTGCGCCGGGCTGCGGGAGCGGCCCGGTCACACGGTCCACCTCCGTCCGCCCGGCGTCCGAACCTCGAGGACGACCTGTGAGCGACGCCCACCTACCCACGACGGGGGAGGCGGCCCGGCTGTCGGCCGGACTCGCGCTCTACGACACGACGCTGCGCGACGGCACCCAGCGCGAGGGCGTGAACCTCTCGGTCGAGGACAAGCTGAAGGTCGCTCGCCGCATGGACGCGCTCGGCATCCACTACATCGAGGGCGGCTGGCCGGGCGCGAACCCCAAGGACACCGAGTTCTTCCGCCGCGCCGCGGCGGGTGAGCTGTCGCTCGGCCACGCGACGCTCACCGCGTTCGGCATGACCCGGTCGTCGCGCTCGACGGCGGAGGACGACCCCCTGCTGCAGGCGCTCGTCGACGCCCGGACCGACGTCATCTGCCTCGTGGGGAAGTCCTGGGGCTACCACGTCGACGAGGCGCTCGGCGTCCCGCGGGAGACCAACCTCGCGATGGTGGCGGACTCGATCGCGCACCTGGTGTCGCTCGGCAAGCGCGTGTTCTTCGACGCGGAGCACTTCTTCGACGGCTACGCGCGGGACCGGAACTACGCCGTGGACGTCGTCACCGCCGCGGCCGAGGCCGGCGCCGAGGCGGTCGTCCTCTGTGACACCAACGGTGGGGCCATGCCATGGGACGTCGTCGAGATCGTGCAGCGCTTCGTCCGTGACCTGCCGTGCGACGTGGGCCTGCACTTCCACGACGACGGGGGCTGCGCGGTGGCGAACTCGATGCTCGGGATCGAGGCCGGCGCCGTGCAGGTGCAGGGGACCGCCAACGGCCTCGGCGAGCGCTGCGGCAACGCCAACCTCTTCACCGTGATGGCGGACCTGCAGCTCAAGCGCGGCCTGCGGCTCGTCCGCCCCGACCAGCTCGAGCGCCTCACCGAGGTGAGCCACGCCGTCGCCGAGATCTGCAACCAGGCGACGCCGGCGATCGCGCCCTACGTCGGGCACACCGCGTTCAGCCACAAGGCCGGGCTCCACGCGAGCGCGCTCGCCAAGGCGCCGGACATGTACCAGCACATCGCGCCCGAGGACGTCGGCAACGCGCAGCGGCTCGTCGTGAGCGAGCTCGCCGGCCGCTCCAACATCGTGCTGAAGGCCAAGGAGTTCGGGCTCGCGATCACCGACGAGCAGGCCGTCGCCGTGCTCTCCGAGGTCAAGCGCCGCGAGGCGGTGGGCTGGACCTACGAGGCGGCCGACGCGTCGTTCGAGCTGCTGCTGCGACGCACCACCGGGCTCCTCGCGCCGGAGGACGAGCCGTTCCAGAGCCAGCACTACCGGGTGTCGGTCGGCGGCGGCCGCGGACGCCCCGCGGTCGGCCCGGACGCCGGCGAGGCCGACGGTCCCGCCGAGGCGATCCTGTCGGTGCTGGTGGACGGCCAGCGCCGGCTCGGCGCCGGCGAGGGCAACGGTCCCGTCGACGCGCTCGACCACGCCTTCCGCAACGCCGTGAACGGCACCTGGCCGTCGCTCGACGCCATCCACCTCTCGGACTACAAGGTGCGCGTCCTCGAGTCGTCGCACGGGACCGACGCCGTCACGCGGGTGCTCGTCACCTCGACGGACGGCACGGGCACGTGGGACACCGTCGGGGTGCACCCGAACATCGTCGAGGCGTCCTGGCTGGCGCTGTCCGACGCCTACACCCACGCCATCCTCCGCCCCCGCTGGGGCTGAGAGGCCGACCGCCGAGGAGACGACGTGCCGCGCATCGTCCGGTTCTCCGGGCCCACCGGCCCCCGCTACGGGATCGTGGAGGGGACGGAGGTCGCGGTCATCGAGCCGCACCCCTTCGGTCCCCACGGCCCGACGGGGGAGCGGGTGCCGCTCGAGGGGCTGCAGCTCCTCGCGCCGGTCATCCCGAGCAAGATCGTGTGCGTCGGGCGGAACTACGCCGACCACGCGTCGGAACTCGGCAACGAGGTCCCCGCGGAGCCGCTGCTGTTCACCAAGCCGGCGACGGGGGTGATCGGTCCGGGGCAGGCCATCCAGTACCCGCGCGACCTCACCGACGAGGTCCACCACGAGGCCGAGCTGGCCGTGGTGATCGGGGCGATCCTGTCCCGGGTGACCCCGACCGAGGCGCGTCGCGGCATCTACGGGTTCACCGCGGCGAACGACGTGACGGCCCGCGACCTGCAGAACCGCGACGGGCAGTGGACGCGGGCGAAGGGCTTCGACACGTTCTGCCCACTGGGTCCCGCGATCGCGACGGACATCGACCCGCACGACGTCGGCGTCCGCTGCCTCGTCAACGGCGAGGTGCGCCAGGACGGCTCCACGAGGGATCTCGTCTTCGACGTGCCGACGCTCGTGTCCTACATCTCGCAGGTGATGACGCTGCTGCCCACCGACGTCGTCCTGACCGGCACGCCGGCGGGCGTCGGGCCCGTCGAGCCGGGCGACGTCGTCCGCGTCGAGATCGACGGCATCGGGGCGCTCGAGAACCCGGTCGTCGAGCGGTCGCGTCCCGTGGACCCCGCGGCGAACTGAAGCCGCCTCAGCTCGTGTTCCACCAGAGAACGCCGTTGAGGAGCGTCGCGTAGGCGACCCAGAGCCCGTAGGGGAGCAGCAGGAGCGCACCGAGCCGTGAGCGCTGCCAGAACGCGGTGATGGTCGAGAACACGGCGATCAGGAGCAGCACGAGCACGATGAGGCCGAGGAGGACGTCCTCCATGCCGAAGAACACCGGCACCCAGGCGGCGCCCAGGAGCAGCTGGAGGACCCAGAGGTTCAGGGCGCCCTTCGACCCCTTCCACCCCCACTGCCGCCACACCACCCAGGCGGCGAGCGCCTGCAGCAGGTAGAGGAGTCCGAGGACCGGCGCCAGCACATCGGCCGAGGGCGCGAAGCCGGGCAGCTCGAGCGAGCGGTAGTACGTGGTGGGGTCGTCGCCCTGCCACCGGATGCCGGCGTACGCGGCGGCGGCCGTGGCGAGCAGGAACCCCACGAGCCCGAGGATCTCCCCGGTGGGCGAGCGGGTGTCGTCGCGGGCGGTCAGCTGGTCCTCCGTCGTCGGGTCCGCCCAGCGTCACCGACCGTGAGCGCGGGGGCTACCGACGGACGGGCGGCGATCGGGTTGCCGCTGCGGCCGGCGACCGTGCAGGCTCTCGGGGTCGTCGCCGGTGAGGAGGTCGCCCCGTGGAGATCTGGCACAACCCGCGCTGCTCGAAGTCCCGCGAGACGCTGTCGCTCCTCGAGGACGCCGGTGTCGAGCCGACCGTCCGCCGCTACCTCGACGACGCCCCGACCGTCGACGAGCTCGACGACGCCCTGCGCCGGCTCGGGATGGAGCCGTGGGAGCTCGCCCGCACGAAGGAGCCGGTCGCCGAGGAGCTCGGCCTCACGGACTGGGACCACGACCGGCAGCGCTGGCTCCAGGCGATGGTCGAGCACCCCGTCCTGATCGAGCGGCCCATCGTCCTCGCCGACGACGGCCGCGCCGCCCTGGGGCGTCCTCCCGGCGCCGTGCTCGACCTCCTCCGCTGAACCCCCGAACAGTTTGCAGCGACTTGCTTCGGCCAAGACGAAACAAGTCGCTGCAAGCTCCGCGGGTGTGGTCGTCCACAGCGTGGCGCGTGCCGGCGTCCCTCCCCCGGCGACGTCGCGGCAGGCTGGCCGCATGGACGACACCACCACGCCGACAGCTGCCCAGCTCCGTGACGGAGCGACATCGCTGCAGGTCCTGCTCGCGCTGAGCGCCGCCACCTACGGGTGGTTCCGCAGCGTCGACGCACGGGCCAGAGGCGTGCGGCCGAGCACGCTCAGCTGGTTCCCGCGGCCGCGGGATCATCGAGTCGCCGCGGAGAGGGATCAACCGCCTCACGGCTGCCCCCGACGCGTGGGAGGGCAGGGCGCTCGCGGCACTCTGGTCGGCGGGGAACGGGGCGGCTCTCGGTCGCTTCGCTGCGCTCCGGTTGTGGGACCTGTGGAAGGGCGACGCCCACATCGACGTCGTGGTACCGCGGTCCCGGGTCGTGACGGGTTGCACCATTCCGATCCGCACCCACGTCCGGCTGCGTCGGCAGGACGTGGTTCCCCACGGCGTCTTCCGCGTGACGTCGATCGCGTTCACGATCTGCGACCTCGCGGCGGTCGTGACGGAGAAGGAGCTCCTGCCCCTGGCCGACCGTGCCATCGCGTCGGCGCACATGACCCTCGATGACCTCCGCGAGATGGTCGACCGCTTCCGCGAGATGCCGACCACCGCCGCCGCTACCTGGACTTCGCGTGGGAGCGCTTCCGGATCGCGGTGGACATCGACCTCCACCCGTCGCACGGGACGACCCTCGGCCGTCGGGAGGACGGTCACCGGCAGAACGCGCTCGTGCTCGCCGGCTGGACCGTGCTGCGGTTCGATCTCGCTGACCTGATGACGCGGCCCGACCAGGTGCGGGAGACCGTCGCGCGCGCTCTGGCGAACGCCGCAGGCTGACTTCCAACTCCGGTTGGAGAGCCGGGCGAGGGGTGTGCGACGATCGGGGGGTCCGTGCCCCCGCCGTGGAGTGGTCAGTGGAGTCGTCCGGGATCCCGAACGTGCTCGCCGAGCGGTACGCGAGTCCCGCGATGGCCGGCATCTGGTCGCCGGCGGCCAAGGTCGCGTCCGAGCGACGGTTCTGGCTCGCCGTGCTCCGCGCCCAGCGCGACCTCGGGGTCGACGTCCCGGACGGGGTGATCGAGGCCTACGAGGCGGTCGTCGACGAGGTCGACCTCGCCTCCATCGCGGCGCGCGAACGCGTCACCCGGCACGACGTCAAGGCCCGCATCGAGGAGTTCTGCGCCCTCGCCGGCCACGAGCACGTCCACAAGGGGATGACGTCCCGGGACCTCACCGAGAACGTCGAGCAGCTGCAGGTCCGCTCGTCGCTCGTGCTGGTCCGCGACCGCATGGTCGCGACCCTCGCCCTCCTCGCCGAGCTCGCCGCCCGGCACGCCGAGACGGTGATGGCCGGTCGGAGCCACAACGTGCCGGCCCAGGCGACGACGCTCGGCAAGCGCTTCGCCAACGCCGGCGAGGAGCTCCTCCAGGCCTACCGCCGCCTCGACGAGCTCGTCGCCCGCTACCCCCTCCGCGGCCTCAAGGGCCCCGTCGGCACGCAGCAGGACGCACTCGACCTGCTCGAGGGCGACCTCGACCGCCTCGACGAGCTCGAGCGCCGGATCGCCGACCACCTCGGCTTCGCGGCCCGGCTCGACGACGTGGGCCAGGTCTACCCCCGCTCGCTCGACCTCGACGTCGTCTCGGCGCTCGTCCAGGCGGGGAGCGGGCCGGCGAACCTCGCGCGCACCATCCGGCTGATGGCGGGCCAGGAGCTCGCGACCGAGGGCTTCAGGCCGGGGCAGGTCGGCTCGTCGGCCATGCCGCACAAGATGAACTCGCGCTCGTGCGAACGGGTGAACGGCTTCGCCACCATCCTGTCCGGCCACCTCACGATGGCCTCCGGCCTCGTCGGGGACCAGTGGAACGAGGGCGACGTGTCGTGCTCGGTGGTCCGCCGGGTGATGCTGCCGGACGCGTTCCTCGCCATCGACGGGCTGTTCGAGACCTTCCTCACCGTGCTGCTCGAGTTCGGCGCCTACCCCGCCGTCATCGCCCGCGAGCTCGACCGGTACCTGCCGTTCCTCGCCACCACGAAGGTGCTGATGGCGAGCGTCAAGGCGGGGGCCGGCCGCGAGGCCGCGCACGAGGCCATCAAGGAGCACGCGGTCGCGGTGGCGCTCCGGATGCGCGAGGAGGCGGCCGACACCAACGACCTCTTCGACCGTCTCGCCGGCGACGACCGCATCCCGCTCGACCGCGCGCGGCTCGACGACCTCCTCGCCGAGCCGCTCAGCTTCGTCGGTGCCGCCCCGCGTCAGGTCGAGCGGTTCGTCACCCGGGTGGCGGAGGTCGTCGACACCCACCCGCAGGCGGCGCGCTACCGGCCAGGCGACATCCTCTAGGACCCATCCCGCCGACGGTGGGCCCGGTCACCAGGCCAGAGCCGCTCATCCGCAGGTCGTTCCCCCATCCTGTGGGTGCGGCGACCCGCCGCGGCGACAGAGGAGCCTCCATGGACACCGACACCGACACCGGCCGCCGCCCGAGTGGCTCCGCCGCGCGCCGCTCGCCCGCGCCGATCGCCGTCACCGGGGCCACGGGCCAGCTCGGTGGACGCATCGCGCGCCGGCTGGCGAGCGCCGGGATCGAGCAGCGACTGCTGGTCCGGGACGTGTCGCGTGCACCGCAGCTGCCCGGCGCCGAAGCCGCGCGCGCCCCCTACGGCGAGGGAGACGCCGTCCGCCAGGCGCTGACCGGCGTCCCGATCGTGCTGATGGTGTCTGGATCGGAGGCAGCGGACCGCGTCGAGCAGCACCGGACGTTCATCGACGCCGCCTCGGACGCGGGCGTGGAGCACCTCGTCTACATCTCCTTCTCCGGCGCGGCGCCCGACGCCACCTTCACCCTGGCTCGCGACCACTGGGCGACCGAGGAGCACATCCGCGCACGGGACCTGCCCGCGACGTTCCTGCGCGACAACCTGTACCTCGACATCCTGCCGGACCTCGTCGGCCCCGACGGCGCCATCCGCGGACCCGCCGGGGACGGCCGGGTCGCCGCGGTCGCACGCGACGACATCGCCGACGCCGCGGTCGCCGTCCTCCGCGACCCAGGGGCACACGACGGGCAGGCCTACGAGCTGACGGGACCGGAGGCGCTGTCGCTCGCCGATGCAGCCGCCCGCCTGAGCGCGATCGCGGGGCGCGCCGTCACCTACGTGGAGGAGAGCCTCGACGAGGCCTACGCCTCCCGTGCGAGCTACGGCGCCCCCGACTGGCAGCTCGACGCCTGGGTGTCGACCTACCTCGCGATCGCCGACGGCTCCCTGTCCACCGTCACCACGGCGATCCCCGATCTGACGGGCCACCCGGCCAGGACGCTCGAACAGGCGCTGCGCCCGCATCCGTGAGCACCGGGTCGCGGGGATGGCCGAGCCGACCCGCCGTTACGATGCGGCGCCCCCTCGCCGAGCCACCGAAGGTCCCTCCGTGCCGTCGACCCCCCGTGTCCGCTTCGCTCCCGCCCCGTCGGGCTGGCTCCACGTCGGGAGCGTCCGGACGGCGCTGTTCAACTGGCTCCACGCCCGCGCGAACGACGGCGTCGCGATCTTCCGCATCGAGGACACCGACGCCTCGCGGGCGACCGAGGAGTCCATGGACTCGATGCACGACGCGATGGCGTGGCTCGGCCTCGACTGGGACGAGGGCGTGCGCGCCGGCGGGGCGTACGGGCCCTACCGGCAGTCCGAGCGCAAGGAGCTCCACCGCGCCGTGGCACGGCGCCTCGAGGAGGCCGGCGTGCTGTACCGCGACGAGCGCACCGCGGAGGAGCTCGAGGCCTGGCGGAACGAGCGCCGCGCCGCCGACCTCGCGCCGATCGTGAAGCGCTCGACGACGCCCGGCCCCGCGGGGGACGACCGCACCGCGACCCTCCGCCTGCAGCTGCCGGAGGAGGGCACGATCACCGTCACCGACCTCGTCCGCGGTGACGTCACCTGGGACTGGTCGCACGAGTCCGACCCCGTGCTCGTCCGCTCCAACGGCGACGTCACCTACCCGCTCGCCAACTCGGTGGACGACATCGCCCAGGGCGTCACGCTCGTCTGCCGGGGCGAGGACCTGCTGTCGGTGACCCCGCGGCAGGTCTTCCTCTACGACCTCCTCACGCGCGACGGCCTGATCGACGACGCGCTCGCCGAGGTCGGCCTCCCCGCCCGCGAGCCGGACTGGACGCGGCCGACCGAGTTCGCGCACCTGTCGATGATCGTCGGGATGGACCGCAAGAAGCTGTCGAAGCGCCACGGGTCCGTCTCGATCCAGGAGTTCGCCCGCAAGGGGTTCCTGCCCGAGACGATCGTGAACTACCTCGCGCTCCTCGGCTGGGGCCCGGAGGACGGCCGCGAGCGCCTCGACCGCGACGAGCTCGTCGCCGCCTTCGGCTTCGACCGCGTGAGCCGCTCGGCCGCCGCCTTCGACACCGACAAGCTCACCGCCTTCAACGGCGAGCGCATCCGCGACCTCGACGAGGACGAGCTCGCCGACCGGCTCGTGCCCTACCTCGACGGCACCTACCCGCCGTCGAACCCGGACACCGAGGACGACGCCCCCGACCACGAGGGTGGACCGGTCGCCGACTGGGAGCCACTCGTCTCGTCCCCGCCGAGCGCCGAGGAGCGCGCGACCCTCCGCGGCCTCGTGCCGCTCGTGCAGGAGCGGATGCAGCGCCTCGACGAGGTCCAGCGCTACGCGCCGGCGTTCTTCGTCGACGAGCTGACCCTCGAGCCCGCGAGCGTGCAGAAGGTCCTCGGCAAGGCCGGCGCCGCCGACGTCCTCCGCGCCGCCCACCGCGAGCTGCAGGCCCTCGACGACTGGACCGCCGAGGCCATCGAGGGGGCGCTGCGCCCACTCGCCGACGAGCTCGGGATCGGCTTCGGCAAGGTCGCCCAGCCCGTCCGTGTCGCCGTCACCGGCTCGCAGGTGAGCCCGCCGCTGTTCGAGTCCATCGAGCTGATGCCGCGGCAGCGCGTGCTCGACCGGATCGAGGCCGCCATCCCCGTGGCCGAGGACGCCGGCGCCGGCTGACCCGGGATGGGCGCGTACGACCTCGCTCGGAGCACGAGCCGTGCCTCCGAGCTCGTGGGCGACGTCGGGACCCCGTCAGTAGTTGAACGTCAACGCGCCGCCGGCGGTGAACTCGTAGACCGACGGAGCGCCCTTGACCTCGGCGTTGTCGACCCACTCCGCGTCCTGGAGACCGTGCGTCTTCACGCACACGGGGCAGGCGTAGAAACGTCCACCCCGCTCGATGTACTCGGCGTGGAGGTCGACGATGGAGGGAGCATCGGGCACGTGCACGCCGTCGACGTAGCCCTTCGTGGCGATGTACACGCCGTTCTTGGTGAGCCACATCAGCGCCTGCTTGCCGGCCCGCAGCGCCTCCACGCCCATGAGGTAGCCGATCAGCACCGCCTCCGGATCGTCGTCGCCGTGGGTCTGGCCGATCACGACCTTGTCGTCCCCTGCCATCTCTTCGCTCCTCGTGTGGTGTGGCGCTCGCCTGGCTGCCATGCGGTCGGCCGCGCGTGCCGCCGTCCCGTAGGACGCCGATCGCGATCGGAGGCTTGCGTTGCATCCGTCACCGCGCGCTGTGCGCCGGCGCACTCTGCCACGGCGCTCGGGACGGGGCCCGGCGCACCGGTGCGCCCCGTCCACGCAGCGCACGGGAGCGAGCACCGAGGTGGTGGCCTGCGCAGCCCCTCGGTACCGTCCGCCGCCCGGCAGGATTCCCCGGCTGGATCGCCCCGTCGTCACGGATCGCGGTTCGCCAGACCTCTCCCTTGGTCGCTAGCATCCTGCCTGCCCTTCGGGGGTGGTGTAATCGGCAACACGACTGGTTCTGGTCCAGTTATTGAGGGTTCGAGTCCTTCCCCCCGAGCTTGCACGGACCGGAGCCGCTTCCGTACGCTCCGCGCCCATCCCCACTTGCTCCCGTCGTCCAGCGGCCTAGGACGCCGCCCTCTCAAGGCGGTAACGAGGGTTCAAATCCCTTCGGGAGTACCAACGAGGGCCCGCATCGCTTCCGCGCTGCGGGCCTTCGCTGTTCCTGCTGTCCGGGGACGGTGGGGCAGGTCCCTGCGGGCACTCCGAACACACGGTCGGCCCTACGGGACCTACCCCACCGGCCCCTGGCTTTCCGGCTCTCCCCGCCGCGCGGTGCTCGGTCTGGGCCACTGCGTCCTGGGTCAGGTGGTGCGCGTGAGGAACCTGTGGAGCTGGTGGTAGGCGGCCTCGAGGGCGGCCACGGGGACGTACTCGCCGCGCTGGTGGGCTTGGCTGGTGAGGCCGGGGCCGTAGTTGACGGCGGGGACGCCGAGCTGGGCGAACCGGGCGACGTCGGTCCAGGCCTGCTTGCCGGCGAGGGGGGCGTCGACGGCGGTGACGAACGCCTCGAGGACCGGGGTGCCGAGCGAGGGCGGGGCCGGGGGAGCGCGATCGACGATCTCGACGGCGGCGCGGTCGCCGACGAGGTCGCGCAGCTCCTGCTCGGCCTCGTCGAGCGTCCGTGACGGGGCGAAGCGGAAGTTGAGGTTCACCGTGAACCGGCCCGGGATCACGTTCCGGGCGTTGTCCGTCGACGCCTGGGTGGCGGACCACACGTCGCGGTAGGTGATGCCGTCGACCTCGACCTCGCGCGGGGCGAGCTCGTGGAGCTGGGCGAGGAACGCCCCCGCCTTGGTGAGCGCGTTCTCGCCGTGCCACGGGCGGGCGCTGTGGGCCTGCGTGCCCTCGAAGGTCAGCGTCGCGTGGAGCCCGCCGAGGCAGCCGGCCTGGACCTCCCCGTCGGTCGGCTCGAGGATGACGGCGAGGGCCGCGTCGCGTAGCCACGGCACCGTCTCGAGGACGTCGGCGAGCTCGTTCCCCTCGTCGGGTCCCTCCTCGCCGGCGTAGAGCACGAGCGCGAGGTCGTAGGGCGACGACGCGCGGAGCTCCGCGTCCTCGAAGCAGGCCATCGCGACGACGTTCCCGGCCTTCATGTCGGAGGCCCCCCGCGCGATCACCACGTCGGTGCCGTCGAGCGTCCCCACGCGCGGCTCGCGGTCGTCGTCGGTGGGCGGGACGACGTCGAGGTGGCCGACCAGCAGCACGAGCGGACGCTCGCCACCGGCACGCCCGACGACGACCGAGTGCCCGACCCGCTCGACCTCCTCGCCGAGCGGCTCGTAGCGCGCCACGACGGCGTCGGCGATGGGGCCCTCGCCCCCGGTCACGCAGACGTGGGAGCAGTGCTCGAGCAGGCGCTCGACGAGGTCCTCCGCGGTGGCGGGCACCTCAGTCGTTGGCGTGGAGCGCGGCGTTCAGCCCGCCCCACGTCGTGCCCTCGCGCTGGAGCACCTCGATGCCGCCGGTCTGGGAGTTCCGCCGGAACAGCAGGTCCGACCGTCCCGACAGCTCCGCCGCCTTCGCGACCTCGCCGTCGGGGAGCGTCACGCGCATGCCGCCCGTGATGTAGAGGCCGGCCTCGACCACGCAGTTGTCCCCGAGCGAGATGCCGATGCCGGCGTTGGCTCCGAGGAGGCAGCCGTCGCCGATGGAGATGACCTCCTTGCCGCCGCCGGAGAGCGTGCCCATGATCGAGGCCGAGCCGCCGACGTCGGAGTGGTCGCCGATCACGACGCCGGCGGAGATGCGGCCCTCGATCATGGCGCTACCGAGCGTGCCCGCGTTGAAGTTGCAGAAGCCCTCGTGCATGACGGTGGTGCCCTCGGCGAGGTGCGCCCCGAGGCGGACGCGGTCGGCGTCGGCGATCCGCACGCCGGACGGGACCACGTAGTCGGTCATCCGGGGGAACTTGTCGACGCCCGACACGCGGACCGCGATGCCGCGCGCCCGCAGCGCCAGCCGCAGATCCTCGAAGCCCTCCGGGTCGCAGGGCCCGAGATCGGTCCAGACGACGTTGTTGAGCACGCCGAAGGCCCCGTCGAGGTTGGCGCCGTGCGGTCGGATGAGCCGGGCGGACAGGAGGTGCAGCCGCAGGTAGGCGTCGTGCGCGTCGGCCGGTGGCTCGGAGAGGTCGTCGACGACCGTGACGACGATCCGTCGCTCCGTGCGCGTCAGCGTGTCGGCGGCCGCGGCGCCGCGCAGGGCGGACACGACGCGGTCGAGGTCCCCGTCGAGCGGCGTGTCGGCGGGGAGGTCGCGCGTGCCCGCGCCGCCTCCGAGCTCGCGCAGCGCGTCGACGGCGCCGGGGTCGAGCGTGAGGTGCGGGTACCAGGTGTCGAGCACCTTCCCGCCGGGCGTGCCGGTCGCGAGCCCGACGCCGGCGGCGGGGCCGCGGTGGGGGGTGTCCTGGCTCGTCGTCGGGCTCGTCATCGGGGGATGGGTCCTTCGCTGGCGGTCGACGACAACCCTAGGCCAGGCGCCTCCCGTCGCCGGCGGCCACGGTGGCCGCGAGGGCAGGTGGGCTACCGTCCGCGCCATGGACCAG
Source organism: Actinomycetota bacterium (assembly GCA_019348115.1). Lineage (GTDB taxonomy): Bacteria > Actinomycetota > Nitriliruptoria > Nitriliruptorales > Nitriliruptoraceae > JAHWJY01. The sequence continues at coordinate 18,023 of JAHWKB010000009.1, forward strand.
CAGCCCACCCCTCCCGCCTCCGGCGCCGGCAGCGACGCTCGGTCGACCGCCTCGTCCGCCACCGCCGAGGTCGATCCGGCGCTCGTCGAGCGACCCGACGAGGCGGCGTTCGCGCGGCAGCCGTTCGGCGTCCGCACGATGCTCACGACCTACGCGAGCGGGTTCCTGATGGGCTCGGCCGACCTCGTCCCCGGCGTCTCGGGTGGCACCATCGCGCTCGTCGTCGGCATCTACGAGCGGCTCGTCGCGAACATCCGCCAGGGTTCGCGCGCCGCGTCACTGCTCGTCCGGGGCTCCGTTCCGGACGCCATCCGGGCGCTCCGCTTCGTCGAGTGGTCGTTCCTGCTGCCGCTCCTCGCCGGCGTGCTCTCCGCCGTCGTCGTCCTCGCCCGGACCCTCGAGCTCCTCCTCGAGACCCGCCCCGTCGAGCTGTCGGCGGTCTTCTTCGGCCTCATCGTCGGGAGCGTCGTCGTCTCGGCGACGGAGCTCCGGGAGTGGTCGGGGCGGATCCTCGCCATCATCGTCGCGAGCGCCGCGGTCACGTTCCTGGGTCTCGGGCTGCGCAGCGGCCGGTTCGAGGAGCCGAGCCTCCTGATCGTGCTGTTCGGCGGCGCGCTCGCGATCTGCGCCATGATCCTCCCCGGCATCTCCGGGTCGTTCATCCTGCTGATGATCGGTCTCTACGAGTACGTGCTCGGAGCCGTGAGCGCGCGCGACCTCGCGGTGATCGGCGTGTTCGGCCTCGGCACCGTGATCGGGCTCGGCTCCTTCTCGACCCTCCTCAACTGGCTCCTCCGCGAGTACCGCGAGGTGGTCCTCGCCGTGCTGATCGGGCTGATGGCGGGCTCGCTGCGCGTGCTGTGGCCCTGGCCGGAGCAGCCGGACGGGGTGGGCAACACGGCGCTGGGCGCCCCCGTGCCGTCCCAGCTGCTGCCGGCGCTCGGGCTCGCGGTCCTCGGGGCGGTCGTCGTCGTGCTGGTCGCCCTCGTCGCCCGGAGCCTGTCCGAAGCGGACGACTGAGCCCGTCCGCTCGCCTCAGCCGGGGAGGCGGCCGGCCTCGATGGCGTCGCGCCAGCGGATGACCGCGGCGCGGCAGCCCTCGACGGTCGGGACGAGCGCGAGCCGGATCCACCCGGTCCCGGCAGGCCCGAACGACCGGCCGGGCGAGGCCACGATGCGCTCGAGGAGGAGCGCCTCCGCGTAGGCGGCGTCGTCGCCGCCCGGGGCACGGAACCACACGTAGAACGTGGCGTCGCTCCCGGACACCTCGATGCCGGCGTCGTCGAGGAAGCCGAGGATGACCTCGCGCTTGGCCTGGAAGACCGCACGCCGCTCGTCGACGTGGGTCTGGTCCCCGTAGGCCGCGACGGCCGCGTCCTGCACGAAGTCCTGCGCCGCGGTCCCGAGGTTCGGACGCAGGAGCTTCAGCCGCCGGATGAGCTCGGGGTCACCGATCATCCCGCCGGCGCGGTAGCCGGTCATCCCCGAGCGCTTCGACAGCGACACGAACGCGAGCAGGTTCGTGAGGTCGCCGTCCGCGCAGACCTCGAGCGCGGAGGGCTGCGGGTGGTCGAACCAGATCTCCTGGTAGCACTCGTCGGAGCAGAGGAGGATGTCGTGCTCGCGCGCGACGTCGAGCTGGCGGCGGTAGTAGTCGAGGTCCGCCGTCGCGCCCGTCGGGTTGTGGGGGTAGTTCACCCACGCGATGCAGGTCTCCGCGAGGACGTCGTTCGGGAGCTCCGCGAGCTCCAGGCGCCACCCGCGCTCCGCCGTGAGCGTCACGGGGTGGGACCGGCCGCCGGCGAAGAGCGTGCCGCGGTCGTAGACGGGGTAGCCCGGGTCCCCCCAGACCACGCGGCGCTTCGGGCCCGCCGGATCCACGACGGCGAACGGGAGGTGGAAGATCGCCTCCTTCGAGCCCGCGCTGGGGAGCACGTTCGTGTCGGGGTCCACGGTGACCCCGTGCCGGCGCTCGAGCCATCCCGCGATCGCCACGCGCACCGACCGCTTCCCGGCGGCTGTGGGGTAGCGGCTGACCGGTCCGAGGCCGTCGACGAGTGCCTGGCGGATGAAGTCCGGGGTGGGCTCGTCGGGGTCGCCGATCGAGAAGTCGTGGAGCGGACCGCCGTCGACGCGGAGCTCGTTGGCGAGGTCCTGCAGCCGTGCGAGGGGGTAGCCGCCGAGCTCGGCGAACGCGGGGTTGATCGTCACCATGCGGTGTCCGCTCCTGGTCGGCCGGGGCTCACTCGCCCACCAGCCCGTCGATGTGCTCGCGGAAGATGTCGGCATGGCCGGCGTGCCGCGCCGTCTCCCGGATCATGTGCACGAGGACCCAGCGCAGGGACGTCGGCCGGCGCTCACGGGCGCACAGCTGGCCGAGGTCCGACGCCGCGGCCACGACGGCATCGGACGCGGCGCACTCCTCGCGGTAGAACGCGATGACGTCCTCGGCGGACCATCCCGGCGGCAGCTGGAAGTCGGCGTCGGGGACCTCGTCCGACCAGGGCAGCTCCACGTCCTCGCCGGCGAAGGCCCACCGGAACCAGAACCGTTCCGTGTACGCGAGGTGCCGGACGACGCCGAGGAGGTCGAGGCCGGAGGCGGTCGCCGTGCCGATCGCGATGTCGCGGTCGACCCCGCTCGCCTTGTGGACGACGGCGCTGCGCAGCCACGCGAGCGTCGCGGTCAGCACGGTCCGCTCGTCGGCGTCGCGCGGCACGACGGGACGTTCGGTCACGACGGTCCTCTCGGCTCGGCGGCGGGCGGCGGGCGGTGCCCCGGGAGGACGCTAGCGCCGGCGTCCGGCGGGCAGCCCCACCCACGTCGGTAGTCTCGCCCGTCATGAGCGGACCGCGAACCATCCTCGTCCACGTCACCGGACGCGATCGCCCGGGCATCACCGCGGGCCTCCTGCGGGTGCTCGCCGGCGCCGACGTCGACGTCTACGACATGGAGCAGGTCGTCGTCCGTGAGCGCCTCACCCTCGACATCCTCATCGCGGTGCCGCAGGGCAACGACGTGCTGAAGGAGCTGCTCTTCTACGGGTGGGAGTCGGGCATCTCCCTCGACTTCGAGGTCGTCGAGGACACGAGCGCCCGCGCCGGCCTGGCGCGATGGGCCGTGACCATCATCGGGCAGCCCCTGGGCCCCGCCGCGCTCGAGGCGGCGACCCGGGCGATCGCGGACGGCGGCGGCAACATCGACCGCATCGCCCGTCTGTCGCGCTACCCGGTCGTCTGCTACGAGTTCGTCGTCGTGGACGGTGCGGTGGACGCGATGCGCTCGAACCTCGTCGCGGTCGCGGTCGAGCACGGCATCGACATCGCCATCCAGCCCGAGTCCCTCGAACGTCGGGCGAAGCGGCTCGTCGTCATGGACGTCGACTCGACCCTCATCCAGGACGAGGTCATCGAACTCCTCGCCGACGAGGCCGGCTGCGCCGACGAGGTGCGGGCCGTGACCGCCGCGGCGATGGACGGCGAGCTCGACTTCGAGACGTCGCTCCGACAACGCGTCGCGCTCCTCGAAGGGCTCGATGTCGCCGCGCTGGACCGCGTCCGGGACCGCATGCGCCTCACGCCGGGCGCCCGCACGTTCGTGCGGACCCTCAAGCGCATCGGGTTCAAGGTGGCGATCGTCAGCGGCGGGTTCACCCCTTTCACGGATGCGTTGCAGCGGGAGCTCGGTCTCGACCACGCCGTGGCGAACGAGCTCGAGATCGTCGACGGCCGCCTGACCGGGCGGCTCGTGGGCCCGATCGTCGACCGTGCCCGCAAGGCCCGGATCCTCGAGGAGATCGCCGCGGCGGAGGGCTTCTCCACCGACCAGGTGGTGGCGGTCGGGGACGGCGCGAACGACCTCGACATGCTGGCCGCCGCCGGTCTCGGCATCGCCTTCAACGCCAAGCCCGTCGTCCGGGAGGCCGCCGACACGAGCCTGTCGTTCCCGTACCTCGACGCCATCCTGTTCGTGCTCGGGGTGCGCCGGGAGGACGTCGAGCGTGCCGACCTGTCCGACCCGACGTTCGTGAAGGACGGGCTCATCCCGGTCCCGGGGACCCCTCCGGTCTGAGCTCGAGCTCGTAGACGTCGGTCCGTCTCGCGATGCGCATGCCGGCGCGCTGGTACAGCTGCGCGGCCCCGTCGAGGGTGACGTCGTCGATCTCGAGGCCGACCCGGCGCAGCCCACGCGCGGCGAAGGCCGAGAACGCGGTCCGCAGGAGCCGAGTCGCGATCCCGCGACGCCGCCACGCGGGGACCACCGCGAGGTCGCGGATGTAGCCCATCTCGGGGTCGTCCGGCATGCCCGCCCGGGTCAGGCACACCCCGACGACCTCGCCGTCGGGCACGGTCTCGGCGAGGAACCACAGCGTCGGGTCGACGTGCTCCTCGTGCTCGATGGCGATGTAGCGCCAGTCCTCGAACGACTGCGGCTCGTGGGCCCAGTGGTCGGCGAACCCCGCTTCGTAGGCATGCCACACCGCCTCGTCGTCCTCGCCGAGCACGAACCGTCGGATGCGCACCGACGAGCGGACCTCCGGCGGCGGCGGTGGGTCGTCGAGGTCCAGCCGCATGTCGAGGAAGTGCCGCACCGGCCGGAAGCCGGTCCGCTGGAAGAGCGCGCGTCCCCGGTCGTCGGCGTCGGGGAGGCTCGTGCGGAGCGCCACCCGGTGCTCTCCCGGGACCTCGTCGGCGGCGGCCAGCGCCCGGGCGATCGAGCGGCGGAGGAAGAAGGTGCCGATGCCGCGCCCGGTGGCCGAGGGGTGCACGCGGGCGTCGAGGTAGAGGTCGAGCTCGCCCGTCCAGGGGTCGACGTCGGCCGAGAACTCGGCGTAGCCGATGACCGCGGCGCCCCCGTCGGCGACGAGTGCCGCGCCCCCGTCGGCGACCGTCCCGTCGGTCCACTCGGCGACCAGCGTGTCCTCGAACCGGTCCGGCTCGAGCCACCGGTGGTGGATGTCGTCGCGCTGCCAGATCGCCGCACCGATGCGGTCGAGCGAGCACGCGTTGTAGAGGGCGAGGACCGCGTCGAGGTCATCCCACCGGGCCCGGCGGACGGCGACGCCCGCCGGCGGCCCTGGTCCCTCCCGGCTCGCGTCCATGTCCCCCCGGTCTCCCTCGTCGCCGCGCGGTCTACCAGGTCCGCTGCGGGCGGCCCGCGATCCCGCCCCGAGAGGCCGGTGAGCCGTCCGCTACGCTCCGCTACCGCTCCGGCACGCGTTCGCCGCCGGTCCGGCGGCAGCCGGGGGAGGGCTGGGAGAGCAGTGGGGGATGGCGTGACCGATCGGGACGGTCCGGCCGACCAGGGGATGGTCGACGCCGACGACTTCCTCGGCTTCACCACCCGCCTCCGGGAGGCACACGGTCGCGTCGACGCCGCGAAGGTGTCGCGCGAGCAGAAGGGGCGGCTCCAGCGGCGGCTCATCACCATCGCGGACATGGGCCACCGCGACCTCGAGCAGGCGGGTGAGCTCCTGCGTCGCCTCGAGGCCGAGCTCGACCGCCGCTCGTAGCGCCACGGGGCCGTGGGGGGCCCGGGGCCCCGCGGCTATCCTCGGCCGCCACCCCCACCCGCCCGAGGATCCGTCGTGCCCCGAGTCCCCGTCTACCACCTCACCCCGCTCCGTCGGCTGCCGCTGATCGAGGAGGAGGGGCTCCGCACGCGCGCCGACCTGTCGGACCTCCTGGGCCCCATCGGTGAGCTCGACGAGCGGGCGCCCGGGACGTTCGGGCACGGCAAGCGCGTCTCCGCCTTCCTGGATCTCGCCCACGCGAAGACGACCACCGACGAGCACGGAGCGGGCCTCGTCTCCTTCACGGTCGACCCCGCGAAGGCGCTCGCGGCCCCGGCCTCGGCCCGCATGGGCGGCGACGTCGCCGCGTACTGGGAGGCGGCCCGGCCCCTCAAGGCATGGCTCGACGAGGGCGACGCCCCGACGGACCTCGAGGTGCACCAGAACGTGCCGGTCCGGTCCAAGTTCCTGCACATCCACGCGCCGCTCGTGGGACCCGAGGAGCTCGGCGACTACGCGCCGCTCGTGGACGCGGTGGCGGACGAGGACCGGCTGTCCGCCAAGGCGCTCATGCATCTCGCGGTCATCGCCTGCGAGGCCGACTTCGCCTCCGCCGACTGGTACGCGGCGTGCGCGCTCGCGTGGCGCGAGAGCGAGGACCCGGAACGGCTCGTCCGCGAGCTGGTCGAGACCGACCCGGACAAGGTCGCGTCGGCCGCGCTCGCCGAGTACGGCACCCTGGCGCCGGACGCCACGGCGCGGCTGCGGACGGTGCTCGACGAGACCCGGGCGTGGGCCGACGAGAACGGCCTCGAGCACGGGCGTGGGCTGTTCGCCCGCACCGCGCTGGTCCTCGACCAGCTCCCCGCGCACGCGTAGGCCGCGAGGAGGACGGCACGTCGACCGAGGACGGCGCGCTCCACCGCCGGCCGGCGTCGACGAACCGACGCGCCGAGGGAGCCTCGTATCAGAGCGAGACGATGTTGAGGTTGGTGACGCGCTCGTCGTCGCCGTCGCTGGAGAGCTCGAACCGGACGCGCTGACCGAGCCGCAGCTCGCGCAGGCCGGAGGCCGCGAAGGCCTCGCGGTCCACCGGGTGCTCGGCGAGCCGATCGTCGAGCACGACCGCCGTCCACGTGCTCGGGTCGAAGCTCTTGACGGTGCCCTGCGGCATCGACATCTCTCTCCATCGGGGACGCGCGGAGGATAGCCGTCGGCCTGCGACGCCCCGTGCTCGACCGGATGGCGGCGAGCGCCGCCACCGCGCTCGGACGGAGGTCCCCTCGCGGTCACGGCGTCCGGGGCACACTGCGCCCCCGAGGAGGTGCCTGTGGACTTCGAGCCGTTCGTCCGTCTGCTGGTCGCCGCTGCCCTGACCTCGTTCATCGGCCTCGACCGCGAGCTCCGCGCGAAGCCGGCGGGACTGCGGACGAACATCGTCGTCGGCATCGCCACGGCGGCCTTCGCCTACGCCGGCGCGCTCGGGTTCATGGGCGGTGACCCCACCCGCGTGGCGGCACAGATCGTGTCCGGCATCGGTTTCCTCGGCGGCGGGGCGATCTTCGCCTCGGCCGGGAAGCCGCACGGGCTCACGACCGCGGCCGCGCTGTGGGGGTCGGCCGCCATCGGCCTCGCGGCGGGCATCGGTGAGTACTCGATCGCGCTGGCGGTCGTCGTCGTGACGCTCCTCACCCTGTGGCCGCTCGACCTCGTCGCGCAGCGGGCCCTGGCGGGCCGCGTCCGGCACGACGTCCGCATCCTCGTCGTGCTCGAACGGCTCGACGCGCTCCCCCTCGTGCAGCGGCGGCTCGCCGCGATGCCCGTCGACGTGCACGACCTCGAGCTGCGCACCCTGCGGGACGACCTCGTCGTCGAGCTGACGCTGGCCGGTCGCGTCGCCGAGGTGTCGCGCGCCGCGGACATGGTCGAGACCCTCGACGGCGTCCGCCTGGTGGCACGCCAGCTCCACGAGCGCCAGGACGACTGATGGCGTCCCGGCCCCCGGAGCTCGAGACGACGCTGCCGGACGGGACGCGCGTCCGCTTCCGCCCGATCGGCGTCGATGACACCCAGCTGCTGCGCGAGGGGATCGGCCGCCTGTCCGAGCGGTCCCGGCGGCTGCGCTTCCACAGCGCGGTCACCAGCCTGTCCGACGCGCAGCTGCGGCACCTCGTGGACGTCGACCACCACGACCAGGAGGCGCTCATCGCGGACGTCCTCCTCGGCGACGAGTACGTCGGCGTCGGGGTAGCGCGCTACGCCCGCGCGGCGCCGGACGACGGCGTCCCGGAGTTCGCGATGGTCGTCGAGGACGCCTGGCAGGGCCGCGGCGTCGGGCGCCTGCTCCTGCGCGCCCTCTTCGCGGCCGCGCGGCGCAACGGCTTCGAGCGGCTGACGGCCGAGGTGCTGGCGGAGAACGACCGCATGCTCCGGCTCCTGCGCGAGGAGGCCGGCGCCGTCACGCTCCGGCGCGACGGATCCGCCTTCCACGTCACCCTGGAGCTGCCGCCTCGGCAGGGTTAGCCCGCCGCCTCGAGCCGGGTCGCGATCGACCGGAGGAACGCCGACGTCGCCACACCCAGTGGCCCCCGGGTCAGCGCGGTCACGTCGGCCCAGGTGTCCACGTCGCCGGCGAACCCAGGGAGCTCCACGCGGACGGCGGCCATGCCGGCGGCGCGCGCCCGCGCGAGGTGGCGCGCGCCCGATGCCGGGCCGTAGGCCGTCCGGATGGCGTCGGACGGCCGGCGCAGCAGCCCGCCGGTGCCACCGTCCTCGGTCGGTGCGACCGCGACCGCGGCGTCGGTCGCGAGCAGGCCGTCCACCTCGGTCGGGGTGAGGCGGGGGAGGTCCGCGGCGACGACGAGCAGCTCGGGGACGGGGCCGAGCTGGCACGTGGCGGCGGCGAGTGCGCCGTCGAGGCCGTGCGTGGTCGGCGGGTCGAGGAGCACGTCGAGGCCGAGCGCACTCGCCGCCGCCGCGGCCGGGGCCCCGCTCGCCACCACCACGATGCGCTCGACCGCCGAGGCGAGGAGCGACGACGTCACGTCGGCGAGCATCGCGCCGGACAGGGCGGCACGCTCCTCGCGCGTCAGCTCGGTGGCGAGGCGCGACTTGCCCTCGCCGGGGGAGCGCAGGGGCACGAGCGCGAGCGTGCCGCCGCGCCCTCCATCCACCGGTCCTGCTCCCGTCGGTCCCGCGGCGCAGGCTACTGCGGCGGGTGCGGGGGGCCGCCGCTAACGTCGGCGCGGTCCGGGGACACGGCGAGGGAGGTCAGGGTGTCGAAGGTCGCGGTGATGGGCTCGGGATCGTGGGGGACGGCCTTCGCGCTGATGTGCCAGGACGCCGGTCAGCGGACCGTCCTGTGGGCACGCCGCCCCGAGGTCGCCGACGAGATCAACGAGCAGCACACCAACGCGGACTACCTCCCGGACATCGAGCTCCCCGACGGCCTCACCGCCACCTCGGACCCGGAGGAGGCCCTCGCGGACGCCGAGCTGGTGGTGCTCGCCATCCCGTCCATCGGCATCGGCGAGCAGATCGACCAGTGGGGCGGTGCCATCGGCGAGGACGCCACCCTCGTCAGCCTCATCAAGGGCGTCGACGTCTCGAGCCGTCGCTTCGGCAGCGAGGTCATCGCCGACTCGCTCGGCTGCGACCCCGACCGCGTGGTCGTCGTGACCGGCCCCAACCTCGCCAAGGAGTGCGCGCAGCGGCTGCCGTCGGCGACCGTCGCCGCGTCGCCCGACGCGACCCGCGCCGAGCAGGTGCAGGATGCCGTCATGGCGCCGTACTTCCGCGTCTACACGAACCTCGACAAGGTCGGCGTCGAGATCGGCGGTGCCGTCAAGAACGTGGTCGCGCTGGCGGCCGGCATCGCCGAGGGCATGGGGTTCGGCGACAACACCAAGGCGATGGTCATCACCCGCGGGCTCGCCGAGATGCAGCGGCTCGGCGTGGCGCTCGGCGGCAAGCCACTGACGTTCTCCGGACTCGCCGGCGTCGGCGACCTCGTCGCCACCTGCACGTCGCCGAAGTCGCGCAACCGGACGGTCGGCGAGAAGCTCGGCCAGGGCATGAAGCTCGACGAGATCATCGACCAGATGAACATGGTCGCCGAAGGGGTGAAGTCCTCGAAGGCCATCGTCGACCTCGCGGAACGCGCCGGCGTGGAGATGCCCATCGCGGAGGGCGTCGTGCGTGTGGTCCACGACGACCTCGACCCCGGGATCATGGTCAAGGAGCTGATGGCGCGCGACGCCAAGCCCGAGATCTACGGCATGGACCGCTAGCGGTCCTCCGCGATCCACACGTCGAGCCGGTCGACCTCGACGACGCGGTAGCCCCCGTCGGCGCGGAGCCGTCCCTCGAGGTCCCCGATGTCGCGCCTCCCGGTGACCTTCGGATCGAGCACGACGACGTCCGCCGGCAGCTCCGGCACCACCTCGAGGTGCGGGGCGTGGAAGAGCAGGACGCGCGGGTAGCCGTGGACGAGGACGGTCGCGGGTCGCCGGTCGAGGTCCCGGAGGAGCTCGGCGACCGCGCGGTAGTCGGTGCTCCCGCGGGTCGCCGTGTGCGTGACCGTGAGCGCCGACACCACGACGAGGACGCCCACGACGACGGTCGCCGCCCCACGCCCCAGGGTGCCACGGCCCGCGAGCGCCCGGATCCCCAGGACCGCCAGCGCCACCGTCTGGGGCAGCCACAGGAAGCGGTAGTGGGGGAGGACCAGGGCGCCGGCGGCGACGACGATGGCGGGGAACACGACCGCCGCGACGAGCACCGTGCGGAGGTCCTCCCGGGCGCGGGTGGACACCACCCCGACGATGGCCGACACCGTCAGCACGACGGTGAGGACCGAGCCGTCGTCCCGCCACTGGTACGCCCAGGGGGCCCACCACGGGGCCGCGTCGTAGGCCCGGGCGCGGATCACCACCGGATGCCCGAGCGCCCGGTGGTCGGCCTGCAGCGAGAAGGTGCGGACGAGCGCCTCGATCGCGTCGCCGCCGAAGACGACCGTGAAGGGCAGCAGGAACCCGACGACCACGGCGACGCCGAGGACCGCCCACCGCAGGACGACCGTGCGAGGCCGGCGGTCCTCGACGAGGAGCGGCACCAGCCCGAGCGCCGGAGCGAAGAGCAGCCCCGGCAGCTTCGCGGCCCCCGCCAGCCCGAGGAGGGCCCCGGCGCCGACGAGCCAGCGCAGCCGCCGGTCGTCCGTCCACCGGGCGGCGGCGACGAGCGCGAGGACCGCGATCGCCGTGGCGACCGGATCGAGCATCCCGTAGCGGTCGAGCTTGTCGAAGCCGCCGAGCGGCTGGTCGAGCGCACGGAGCGCGTGCGGCAGCCCGGCCCAGGCGGCCGCGGCGGCGAGGCCCCAGTGCCGCTCGCCCGTCGCGCGTGCCACCAGCAGATGGAGGCCCACGAGGATCGCGACGCCGGCGAGGACCGCGACGAGCCGCACGGCGAGCAGGGGGTCGGGGACGACCTCCTGCGCGAGGCCGAACAGCAGCTTCGCGAGCGGCGGGTGCTCGGCGTTCAGCGTCGCGTCCCCGGCGACGAGCGCCGCGCCCACCCGGAGGTAGACGACCTCGTCCGGCAGCGCGCTCGCCGATCCGAGCCCGGGGAGGTAGGCGAGCGCGGTCAGCAGCGCCACGACCCCGGCGCCGGCCAGCTCGGCCGGCGCCCAGGTCGTGGCGGGTCCGCGGTCCCCGATGGCGGGCCGCCCTTCAGCGGGGTGGGCTACTCGAACGAGATGCCGAGGGCCTGGACGATCTTGCCGGTCTGCTCCATCACACCGGACGTGAACTCGGCCGAGCCCTCGCCGATGTCGACGCGCATGATCTCGTCCCACTTGTCGGCGACGTCGTCCGGGGAGAAGGCGCCGTCGAACGTCGCGCCCTGGCCCTCGACGATCGCGACGCGGGCGATGTAGCCACCGCCCACCGAGAAGATGCGACCGGTCTCGGTGCAGGTCTCCGACGACAGGTAGGCCACGAGCGGCGAGACGTTCTCGGGCTCGAGCGCCTCGAGGAGCTGCGGCGGCATGATGTCCTCGGTCATGCGCGACGCGGCGACCGGCGCGATCACGTTGGCGTTGATGCCGTACTTCTGGCCCTCGTGGGCGAGCGTCCGGGTGAGGCCCGCGATGCCGAGCTTCGCCGCCGAGTAGTTCGCCTGCCCGAAGTTGCCGTAGAGGCCGGAGCCCGACGTGGTGTTCACGACGCGGCCGTAGTTCTGGTCGCGGAAGTGCGACCAGGCCGCCATCGTCACGTAGAACGTGCCGTAGAGGTGGACCTTGAGGACGAGGTCGAGCTCCTCGGGCGTCAGCTTCGCGAACGACTTGTCGCGGAGGATGCCGGCGTTGTTGATGACGATGTCGACCCTGCCGAAGGCCTCGACCGCGTCGTCGACGATGCTCTTCGCGCCCTCGAGGTCGGCGACCGACGCGTAGTTCGCGATGGCCTCGCCGCCGTTGCTCGTGATCTCCTCGACGACCTGGTCGGCCATCTCGGAGCCGCCGCCCTCGCCGGCGCGGTTGCCTCCGAGGTCGTTGACGACGACCTTGGCGCCGCGGCTCGCGAGCAGGAGGGCGTGGCTCTTGCCGAGCCCGCCCCCGGCGCCGGTCACGACGGCGACGCGTCCATCGAAGTTGATCTCTGCCACGGGATCCTCCAGGTCGCTGGTACATCGGTGTGTCTCTCGGCTGGCAGGCTAGTCGCGGTGCGGACGTACCCTCCGCCCCGACCATCGACCCACCAGGAGCCTCCCGTGGAGCCCCGTCCGCCCGCCCCCGAGGGGGGCTTCGCCACCCGCGCCGTCCACGCCAGCCTGGCCGTCCCCGACGTCGCGCAGCAGCCGCTGTCGCCGGCGATCTGGCCCACGACGACCTGGGCCGTCGACGATGCCGACGAGCTCGGCGACCTCCTCGAGGACCGCCGCGCGGGCTACGTCTACGCGCGCTACGACAACCCGACCGCGACGACGCTCCACGCCGCGGTCGCGAGCCTCCACGGCGCCGAGGCGGCGTGGTCCCACGCCTCCGGGACGGCCGCGATCCACGCGCTCCTCGAGGCGGCCCGCGCCGGTGGGCGCGTGGTCGCGACCGAGCGCATCTACGGCGGGACCCTGACGCTCCTGCGGCGGCTCGCCCGCGACGCCGGCTGGCCCGTCACCCACCTCGACCTCTCCGACGTCGGCCGGCTCGCCGACGAGCTCCCCGAGGACACGACGGTCCTCTACGCCGAGACGATCGCCAACCCCTCGACGGCGGTGCTCGACCTCGCCGCCCTCGCCGAGCTCTGCCGCGACCGGGGGATCGCCTTCATCGTCGACAACACCTTCGCGTCGCCCTACCTCTGCCGGCCGCTGGAGCTGGGGGCGACCGCCGTCGTCGAGTCCGGCACGAAGTACCTCGGTGGGCACGCCGACCTCGTCGCCGGCGTGATCGCCGGCGCCACCGACCTCGTCGCCGAGGCGCGGCGTGCCACCTACGAGTTCGGCGGTTCGCTCGGCCCGTTCGAGGCGTGGCTCCTCGTCCGGGGCATCCAGACCCTGCACCTGCGCGTCCGCGAGGCCAGCCGCAACGCGGCCGTCGTCGCCGAGCTCCTCGCCGGCGCCGACGGGGTCACGGACGTGCGCTACCCCGGGCTCGCGGACCACCCCGACCACGAGGTCGCCGTACGCCAGTTCGGCGGACGCGGCTTCGGCGGGGTGCTGTCCTTCGACGCCGGCACCCGCGACCGTGCGCGGGACTTCGCCGGCGCGTGCCGCATCTTCCAGCGCGCCGTGAGCCTCGGCGGGACGCACTCCCTCGTGATCCACCCCGGCAGCACGAGCCACCGCCAGTTGACCGATGACGAGCTCCGCGCCGGGGGTGTCGCACCTGGCACGGTGCGGCTGTCCGTCGGCATCGAGGACGCCGACGATCTCCGCGAGGATGTGGCGGCGGCGCTCGCGGCCATGCAGGCTGGGTGAGCGAGCGCCCGCGACGACGGACCGACACGACGGCAGGAGCACCACGGTGGCGTTGAGCAGCGTCAAAGACGATCTCACACAGGCGAAGAAGCGCGTCCTGATCCTCTTCGGCGGACGGTCGAGCGAGCACCAGGTCTCGTGCCTGTCCGCCCGCTCGGTCCTCCGCGTCATCGACCGCGACCGCTACGACGTCCTGCCCGTTGGCATCACGCGCGAGGGTCGCTGGGTCCTGACCGACGGCCAGATCGAGCCCGAGCCCGGCGAAGCGCTCCCGCACGTCGCCGACGACGGCTCCACGGTGTCGCTCATCCGCACCCGCAAGGGCCCGATGCTGGTGCGCTTCGACGGGGACCGCTACGAGGAGATCGGCGCCGTCGACGTCGCCTTCCCGGTCCTCCACGGTCCGTACGGCGAGGACGGCACCGTGCAGGGCTTCCTCGCGACGGTGGGCGTGCCCTACGTCGGGGCGGACGTGACGTCGTCGTCGGTCGGCATCGACAAGCGTGCGATGAAGAACGCCTTCAAGGCCCGTGGCCTGCCCCAGATCCCCTACCTCGCGATCCGTCGCGAGCGGTGGGACACCGACCGCGGCGAGGTCCTCGACGACCTCGAGGGCGCGCTCGACTACCCCATGTTCACGAAGCCGGCGCGCCAGGGCTCGTCGATCGGCATCACGAAGGCGGCCGACCGCAGCGAGCTCGAGGCCGGGCTCGACGAGGCGTTCACCTACGACCGGTCGGCGATCGTCGAGGAGGGGGTCCGCGCCCCACGTGAGCTCGAGGTGGGCGCGCTCGGCAACCGCGACGTCGAGATCACCGCGCCCGGCGAGATCGTCCCGAGCCACGAGTTCTACGACTTCGAGGCCAAGTACCTCGACGCCTCCGAGCTCCGCATCCCCGCCGAGGTGTCCGACGAGATCGCGCGGCGCATGGACGAGATCGCCCGGCAGGCCTACCTGGCGATCGGTTGCCGGGGCATGGCGCGCATCGACTTCTTCCTCTCGGACGAGACCGGCGAGCTCTACATCAACGAGATCAACACGATCCCCGGCTTCACGCCGGCGTCGATGTTCCCGCAGCTGTGGGAGGCCGAGGGGCTCGCCTACCCCGAGCTCGTCGACCGGCTGCTCGACCTCGCCCTCGAGGCGGCGACCAGCGACGAGAACTACGCCCCCTGAGCGACCGGTGTCGCGTGGCTACAGCCGCACGACCGGACAGGTGAGCGTGCGCGTGATGCCGTCGATGGCCTGGATGCGCGAGACCACCATGCGGCCGAGCTCGTCGACGTTGTCGGCCTCGGCCTGCACGATCACGTCGTAGGGCCCGGTCACGTCGTCGGCGGCGGTCACGCCGGCGATCCCGGCCGCCTCCATCGCCACGTCGTGGGCGCGGCCCACGTCGGTCT
>JAHWKB010000234.1:0-1726 GCA_019348115.1 Actinomycetota bacterium
CACCTCCAGGGGCTGCAGCGCGCCGGCGTCGAGGTGCGCGTGATCGCCCCGCACGACGCCGGGCTCCCCCTCGAGCACGAGGTCGGGGGTGTCGCGGTGCGTCGCGTGCGGTACGGCCGCGACCGCCACGAGACGATCGCCTACCGCGGGGAGATGCACCAGCTCGTGCGCTCTCCCGCCGGCGCGTGGCGGGCCCTCCGGCTCGTGACCGCGCTCGCCCGGGCGACGCGACAGGAGCTCGACCGCTGGGGCCCGGACGTGCTCGACGTCCACTGGCTCGTGCCGGGCGGGATCGCCGCCCGGCTGGCGGCGCTGCCGGACCCGCACCTCCGCGTCCCGGTCCAGCTGGACGTCCACGGGACCGACGTCGCGCTCGTGGGTGGCGGCGGGCTCGCGGAGTTCGTGGGACGACGGGCGGTCGCCGGCGCGGACGCGGTCGCCGCCATGTCGTTCCCCCTCGCCGAGGAGCTCGTCCGCGTGCTCGGACGCAGCGCCGACGCGGTCCTGCCGATGCCCGGCGCGCCGGCTCCGCCGGCGACGGAGCGCCCCCTCGACGGACCCGTCCTCGCGATCGGCCGACTGGTCCCCGAGAAGGGCCACGCCGACCTCGTCGACGCCGTGGGGTTCCTCCGTGCCGGCGGGCGCGACCTGCGCCTCGTCGTCGTCGGCGACGGTCCCGAGCGCGATCGCCTGACCGAGCGCGCCGCCGACGCGGAGGTGCCCCTCACCCTCCCCGGGGCGCGGTCGCCCCAGGACCTCGAGGCGCACTACCGGGACGCCACGATCGTCGTCGTGCCGAGCCACCGCGAGGGCTTCGGCCTGGTCGCCGCCGAGGCGCTCGCGCGCCGACGCCCGGTGGTCGCCGCCGCCACCGGCGGCCTGCGCGAGATCGTCGATGCGACCACCGGGTGGCCGGTGCCGCCGGCCGACCCTCCAGCACTCGCCGGCGCCATCGCCGAGATCCTCGACGACCCGGCCGAGGCCGACCGCCGCACGCTCGCCGGCGCGCGACGGGTCGAGGAGCGCTGGAGTCCGGACGCCCTCGGCCGGCGGGCCGCGGCGCAGCTGGCCGCCACCGCCGCCCGCCGGCGCCGCTGAGGGTGGGTCAGCTCGCCGGCGGGGCGGCGTACCCCTCGCCGGTGAAGGCGTCGAGCAACCGGGCGAGGAACGTCGCCATCTCCTGGCGGAGGACCGGCGCATGCGGCTCGTACTGGTCGTCGCTGCGTCCGGTCACGATCCACGCGGCGCGCGCCTTGTCGATCGCGGCCTCGTGCGCGGTCCCGTCGTCGTCGGTGAAGAAGTCGGTCCCCGGCGGCAGCGGCTCCTGCCGGAGCTCCTCGTACGCCCGCACGAGGAAGGCCGCCATCTGGCCGCGCGAGACGGTCCCGGCGGGGTCGTACGCGCTGCCGCCGCCACTGCCCTTGACGATGCCGGCGGCCGCGAGCTGGTTGATGGCGTGGTGGTGCGTCGAGTCGTCGTCGTCCGTGAACGCGTCCTCGGGCTCGGACTCGAAGACGTAGCCCGCCGCCTCGAGGGCCCGGACGATGAACGTCGCCATCTGGTCGCGACGGACGGTCTCGAGCGGGCCGTAGGTGCCGTCGGCCTTGCCCTGGGCGACGCCCCACCAGGAGACGCAGTCGATCGCCGGCGTGTGGATGTTCGGCGCCACGTCGTCGTACTCGGCCGGCGGGACCTCGTCCTGCGGGCAGGCCATGTCGATCGTCGG
>JAHWKB010000234.1:1826-3810 GCA_019348115.1 Actinomycetota bacterium
CCGTTCAGGTCCTTGCGGGTCGGCCGGCCGTGGGCGTGGCTGCGCGTGACGACCTCGATGCTCCGGAACGACGCCCAGCCGTACTTCCTCGCGAGCTCGTCGTAGGTGAAGCCGACGCTCCAGCGCTTGTACGGGTTCTTGTCCGCGACGGCACCCTCCCAGCGCGAGGAGTCCACGGGGACGACGTAGGGGATGTCCGCCGTCCACACGTGCTCGGACTCGTCCGACCAGCCGCCGTGCGACGAGGAGTAGTAGGTGTCGGCGATCGCGCTGCCGTAGCGGAGGACCCGGCCCGCCGAGGCCGACACCGCCTTCTTCCAGTTGCCCCCGGAGTAGGCCGCGTCGGCCTCCTCGTGGGAGTAGCCCTTGTAGACCTGGTCGGACGTGGTCGCGAGCACGTGGCAGCGGCACGAGTCACGGACGGCGGCGGTGCGCCGCTGGGCGTAGGAGCGGCCCGCGACCGCTTGGGTCTTGAGGGTCTCGTAGGGCCACCCCGTCGGGACCTCGGCGAGGCCCCACAGGTAGCGCTCCATCGCGCCGGCGGACCCGTCGGGGGCGGGGGTGATGTTCTGCACCGCGTAGATGCGGCCGCCCTCGTCGGCGTAGGAGTCGAACTCGGTGTAGCCGTACTTCACGCGTCGCTGGGCGATCGTGCCGCCCTCCTGGATGGCGACACGGACGACCGTGCCCTCGTGCTCGGCGAGGAGGAGGGCGAAGCGGTCACCGCCCTTCCAGATCTCGACCTCGGGCTCGCTGCCGAACCGATCGGTGATCCGGAGCCTGCCGTCCGGCATCGAGTAGACCCGCCAGGTGCGGCCCTTCCGCTGCACCGGCAGCTCCGGCGCCGAGGCGCACGTCGCGTCGCCCTCGCAGTCGACGAGGCGCCAGCGGACGTCCCCGCTCTCGGCCGTGAGCTCGCCCCACTCGTACTTCTGCACCAGCCCGACCCGGACCGTGGGGACCGCCGGCGCGTCGCCGACCTCGGTGCCGGGGAAGTAGGTCTCGAGGATCTGCTCGTGGTTGCAGCCGAGCACCGCCGCGCCGTACGCGCCGTACTGGCTCATGCCGAGGCCGTGGCCCCAGCCCCCGCCGTTGATGGCGATGTCGGCACCCGCGTCCTTGACCGCCTGCGACGTCGTGAACGGCAGGTCCTCCCCACCGGCCGGGAAGCACGCGCTGGCGTCGGCACCGTCGCGCGGGAGCGCCACGACGAGACCGAGCGCGAGCGCGGTCGCCAGCACGAGGCCGAGGACGGTCGGGCGCGGACGACGGACGGCGGGTGAGCGCACGCGTGCCTCGAGGGGTCGCGGGAGCGGCGGGGTGCACGTCGGTCGGGTGCCGGCGCGCCGTGGCGAGGATAACGACGGCGTCTGCCGGCAGGTTCCAACCGGTGTCAGCCCCGGGGTTCGGGGAGGCGGGCGTCGTCGCCGAGCACCGTCCCCGAGGGCACCCGCTCGGTGTCCCCGACGACGACCCCGCGGCCCAGCCGGACGCGCTCCTCGATGGTCACGTCCGCGCCGGCGAGGAGGCCGGTCGCCGTGACGTCCGACCCGACGGACACGTGGTCGAACAGCACGCTGTCCGAGATCGTGACGCCGGGCGCGAGCAGGCAGCCCTCGCCGAGCACGACGTCGGGTCCGACGGTGGCACCGCCGTCGATGCGGGAACCGTCGAGGATCAGCACGGGCCCGGTCAGGACGGCGTCGGCCGCGACGGTCGCGCCGGGGTGCACCCGTACCCCCTCGCCCCGGTCCGGCACGGCGTCGACCGACGGCCAGGACAGCGCGCCCGACAGCGCGAGACGGTGCCCCCTGCGGTACCGCTCCGGCGTGCCGAGATCCTCCCAGACGCCGCGGTGGACGACGCCCTCGAGGTGCCGTCCCTGCTCGAGGGCGTGCGGGAAGACCTCGCGCTCGAAGGACAGCCGGCCCTCCGGCAGCCCGTCGAAGATCACCGGCTCGAGCACGTAGGTGCCGGCGTTGAT
>JAHWKB010000235.1 GCA_019348115.1 Actinomycetota bacterium
CTGCGGGTCAAGGACGAGATCAAGGACGACAACGTCGCGCTCATGGCCGGCGGTGTCGTCTTCTACGCCATGCTCGCGATCTTCCCGGCCCTGATCGCCGCGATGACGCTCTGGGGCCTCCTCGCCGACCCGGCGACCATCCAGCAGCAGGTCGCGAGTTTCACCGCCGGGCTCCCCGCGAGCGCCGCCGACATCATCACCGAGCAGGTCAGCGAAGCGACCTCCGGGACCGGCGGGGCGCTCGGCTGGGGGTTCGCGATCGGTCTCGTCGGCGCGCTGTGGACCGCCTCCAGCGGCATGAAGGGGCTCATGAACGCGACCAACTCCGCCTACGACGAGGAGGAGACCCGCGGGTTCCTGAAGCTCCGCGGGCTCGCCCTCGGCCTCACCTTCCTCGGCATCGTGTTCATGCTGTTCACCCTGAGCCTCGTCGCCATCGTGCCCGCCGTCCTCGGCACCATCGGGCTCGGCTCCGTCGGCGAGACCCTCGTGCAGTGGGGGCGGTGGCCGGTCCTGGCCGTCGCCGTCATGGCGGCGCTGTCGGTCCTGTACCGCTACGCCGCGGACCGCGACGAGCCCAAATGGCGCTGGACCACCCCCGGCGCCGTCATCGGCACCGTCATCTGGCTGCTCGCGTCCGGTGCTTTCGCGCTCTACGTCAGCGTGGCCGGGAGGTCGTCCTACGCCGAGACCTACGGCGCGCTCGCTGGCGTCATCATCCTCATGCTGTGGCTGTTCCTCACCGCCTTCTCGGTCCTCCTCGGTGCGGAGATCAACGCCGAGCTCGAGCACCAGACCCGCAGGGACACCACGAGCGGTGAGCCGCGGCCGCGGGGGCAGCGCGACGCGTACGTCGCCGACCACGTCCCCGACCGCGAGGTCGAGGAGTCCCGCCACTGACGACCGCCCCCCACGGGACCCGCGCGCCGTCAGGGACCCGTGATCTCGTAGACGGTGCCGTCCGGTCCGCGGAAGTGGGTCCAGCGACCGCCCGGTGCGCCGTGCATCTCCCCGATCACCTCGACCCCCGCCGCCTCGAGCTCACGGCGTGCCTCGTCGATGTCGACCACCTGGAAACCGGCCACGGGTCCGGTCGTGAAGAACCCGTGGTCGGCCTCCTCGGGACCGAAGACCTCCACCTGGTCGCCGTTCGGCAGCTGGAACCAGGCGAAGGACGGCGTCAGCTCCCTGACCTCGAGCGCCAGCACGTCGCGGAACAGCGCCACGGTCGCGGCGTGGTCGGCTGGGCGGACCCCCAGCCACGTCAGGCCCGTCACGATCATGGCGCAGCATACGCCGCGGCGGCCGCGGAGCGGCGCGGTCAGGCGGTGACGCGGGGCCGGTAGCCGGGCCGGGACGTCTCGAACGCCGAGATGTCGTCCTCGTGCTGCAGCGTCAAGGCGATGTCGTCGAGGCCGTTCATCAGGCAGTGCCGCGTGTGCGGGTCGATGTCGAAGCTCGCGGAGATGCCGCCACCCTCGACGGTCTGCGCCTCGAGGTCGACGGTGAACTCGGTCGACGGGTCGGCCTCGACCGCGTCGAACATCGCGCGCACGGTCTCCTCGGGGAGCTCGACCGCGACGATCCCGATCTTGCCGCAGTTGTTGCGGAAGATGTCCGCGAAGCTCGGCGCGATGATGGCGCGGAAGCCGGCGTCCTCGAGCGCCCACGGGGCGTGCTCGCGCGACGACCCGCACCCGAAGTTGCGACCGGCGAGGAGGATCGGCGCGCCGGCGTGCTCGGGCTTGTTCATCGGGAAGTCGGGGTCGGGCGTGCCGTCGTCGCGGAACCGACGCTCGTAGAACGCGAACGGCCCGAACCCGGTGCGGTCGATCCGCTTCAGGAACTGCTTCGGGATGATCAGGTCGGTGTCCGCGTCGGCGATGTCGATGGGGCAGACCGTGCCCGTGACCTCGGTGACCGGCTCCATCAGCGGACCTCCTGCGGCGCGTCGTCGAGGTCGCGGACGTCGCCGCCGTCCAAGGCGCGGACATCCACGAACCGTCCGGCGATGGCTGCTGCGGCCGCCATCTCGGGCGAGACGAGGTGGGTGCGGCCCTTGAAGCCCTGCCGACCCTCGAAGTTGCGGTTGGAGGTCGACGCCGCGCGCTCCCCGGGTGCGAGCTGGTCGGGGTTCATCGCGAGGCACATCGAGCACCCGGGGGCGCGCCAGTCGAAGCCCGCCTCGATGAGGATCTCGTGCAGCCCCTCGGCCTCGGCGGCCTCCTTCACGAGCCCGGAGCCGGGGACGACCATCGCGCGGATCCCGTCCGCGACCTTGCGGCCCTTCGCGACCTCCGCGACCGCGCGCAGGTCCGACAGCCGACCGTTGGTGCACGAGCCGATGAAGACCGTGTCGATGGTGATGTCGGTGAGCGCCTCGCCACCCTCGAGGCCCATGTACTCGAGCGCGCGCTCGTACTGCTTCGCGGTGCTCTCGTCCGGGGCGTCGGCGACGCGCGGGACGCGCCCCGTGATCGGCACGGACTGGGCCGGCGTCGTGCCCCAGGTCACGTACGGCGCGATGTCCGCGGCGTCGATCTCGAGGGCCGAGTCGAACACCGCACCCTCGTCGGTCGTGAGCTCGCGCCAGTCCGCGAGCGCGGCGTCCCAGGCGTCGCCCTTCGGCGAGTGGAGCCGGTCCTTGAGGTAGGCGAACGTGGTCTCGTCCGGCGCGATGAGGCCGGCACGGGCGCCGCCCTCGATCGACATGTTGCAGACCGTCATCCGCTCCTCCATCGAGAGGTCGCGGATGGCCTCGCCGCGGTACTCGATGACGTGGCCGACGCCGCCGGCGGTCCCGAGCTCGTGGAGGATGTGGAGGATGAGGTCCTTCGCGGTCGTCCCGACGGGGAGCGCCCCGCGGACCTCGACCGCCATCGTCCTCGGCCGCCGCTGCGGGAGCGTCTGGGTCGCGAGGACGTGCTCGACCTCGCTGGTACCGATCCCGAACGCGAGCGCGCCGAACGCGCCGTGCGTGGCGGTGTGCGAGTCGCCGCAGACGATCACCTGGCCCGGCTGGGTCAGGCCGAGCTCCGGCCCGATGATGTGCACGATGCCCTGGTTGCGCGACCCCATCGGGAACAGCGTGATCCCGAACTCCTCGCAGTTGGCCCGCAGGGCCTCGAGCTGCGCGATCGACATCTCGTCGGTGAGCGGCAGCTCGCCGCTCGCCTGGCGCGGGTCGGTCGGGACGTTGTGGTCCGCGGTCGCGACCGTGAGGTCGGGCCGACGGACGGTGCGGCCCGACAGCCGCAGGCCCTCGAACGCCTGCGGCGAGGTGACCTCGTGCACGAGGTGCAGGTCGACGTAGAGCAGGTCCGGGTCGTCCCCCTGTCCCTTCCGGACACGGTGGAGGTCCCAGATCTTCTCGATGACGGTGCGTGGTGCGGACATCTGCTCGGCTTCCCGGAGCTCAGCTGCTCCAGCGGGACGACGCGTGCGTGCGGTCGGAGACCGCCTGGTAGTCGACCTCCTCGGGCCGGTTCACCTCGACGTTGACGTCGTTGCGGCCGGTCGAGGACTCGTAGGCGGCGGCGACGCGCGCGACGAGCGCCGCCTCCTCCTCGGGGGTGTGGTCGGGTGGGACGTTGAGCTTGATGGTGGTCATGGTCTGCGTTCCCTCGTCGGTGTGCGGTGCGTCGGGACCGGAGGGGTGCCCCGGATCTACGGGCGGAACTCCTCCGAGCGGTGGACGATCCTCTGCGAGCGGTTGAGGGCGTCGATGTACGCCCGCGCGCTCGCCTCGACGATGTCGGTGGAGACGCCGCGGCCGGTGAACCGGGCGCCCTCCTCGACCTCGA
>JAHWKB010000236.1 GCA_019348115.1 Actinomycetota bacterium
CCGGACGAGGTCCACAAGATGTCGCTCGCCAAGCGCGAGCTGCGCCGGTTCCGCGAGGACCGCTGACCGAGGAGGCTGGTGACGTACCCTCCCGCCTCGCCTCGGGGGTGTTCGTCTGGCCATCCGCTCCGTCCTGCTCGCTGCCGCCACGGTGGCGGCGACGCTCGTGCCCGTCGGTACCGCTACGGCCGCCTCGGTCGTGGTCGTCGACGCGGACGGCGCCGCGAGCCCGCTGAGCTGTGACGACGCGGCCGCCGCGCCCCGCACGGTCACGGCCGCTCTCGCCACCGTCGACGCCGGCGGCACCGTCCGGGTCTGTCCCGGCACGGTCGTCGAGCCCGGCCAGGTCGTCGTCTCGCGCGACGTGACGGTCCGCGCGTTCGACGTCGGACGGGTGCCGACGGTGGTCCCCGCGGTGGACACCGGCACCGTCGGGGACGACCGTGGCTGGTGGCTGGTGCGGCGGGGCGTGGAGCTGCGTCTGCGCGATCTCCGGCTCGACGGCAGCGGTCGCCTGATCCACCAGGCCGTGCGCTTCCGCGGGTCCGGCGAGGTGCGCGACGTCGCCTTCACCGACATCGCCTACCGCGCCGCCGGTCCTGACCGCTCCGGGTTCGGGGTGGTGGCGTTCGGCGACGGTCCCGTGGTGGTCTCGGGCTCGAGCTTCCGCCGGATCGGTCGCGTCGGGGCGCTCTTCTTCGGCGCGACCACGGCGGGCTCGGTGTTCGCCGACAACGTCTACGTCGGCAAGGGACCGGGCGACCACCTCGACTACGGCGTCGAGATCGGGGACGGCAGCCGCGTGCGGATCGAGGACGCCGCGATCTCCGGGGCGCTGGGCGAGGCGGACGGTGCCGTCAGCGCGGGCGTGCTCGTGTCGACCGCGTTCGGCGGCGGCGCCGGCCTCACGCTCACCGGGTCGCGGCTCGCCGGGAACGCGAACGGGGTCTTCCTCGACGACGACGCCGGCCGTGGGCTCGGTGACCTCGCCATCGCCCGCAACATCTTCTCGAACAACGCCGTGCTCGGGGTCGCACGATCCGGCCCGGTCGCGGTCGCCGCGACCTGCAACTGGTGGGGCGCGAGCGACGGCCCGGCGAGCGCCGGCGGGAGCGGGGACGGGGCCTCGCCGGGCATCGAGACCGTGCCGTTCCTGACCTCGACCGACACGACGGGCCGCTGCTCCGCCGACCCGTTCCTCACCGCCGACGTGTCCGAGCTCACCGTCAACGAGGGCAGCCCCGCGCGGGTGACCGGGACGTTCGCGGCCGGCTCCGCCGAGCCGCTCACGCTCGAGGCGTCCACGGGCACGCTGGCGACGACCGGCACCAACGTGGGGACCTGGACGTGGACCGCGACGCCGACCGACGGCCCGGGGGACGGCACCACGGTCACCGTGGCCGGCGACAACGGCAGGACGGGGGCGACGTCGTTCGACCTGCGCGTCCGCAACGTCATCCCGTCCGCCACGTTCGACGCCCCGAGCACGGCCTTCACGGACCACCCGTTCACGTTGTCCGTGCGCTCGCTCACCGACGCCTCGCCCGTGGACCGCGCCGCCGGGCTGACCGTCGCGTTCGACTGCAGCGACGGCTCCGGGTTCGGTGCCGCGGGCACCGGCACCAGCACCGAGTGCGCCGTCGCCCGCGGTGGCCGGCGCACCGTGCGCGCGCTCATCGCCGACAAGGACGGCGGGACCCGCGAGTTCACGGACGTCGTCGAGGTGTACTCCTCGGACGGTGACGGGGCCCCGGACCGCTCCGCCGCCGGCACGGTCGCGGACGGCGGGGTCGTCGCGACCGGGACCGGGGAGGCGACGCCGCTCGACCCCGTCGTGACCCGCGTCCGCGTGCCCATCGGGGGCGAGGTCACGATCGAGGAGGGACCGCCCACCGTCGACTCGCCCCCCGAGCACGCGCTCCTCTCGTGGGGTGCGGTCGTGACCGCGCCGCGCCAGACGGACGCGGACCCGACCGGGATCACCTTCCGTCTCGACCGCGACCTCCTGCCCGGGCCGCTGCGAGCGGCCGGCGTGCTGGCCGTCTCGGTGGTGATGGAGGGGGATCTCGTCCCGCGGTGCGACGCCGACCCGTCGCCCGCCCTGCCGTGCCTCGCGCGCAGCTGGACGTCGGACGACGACGCGGTGTTGGAGGTCCGGACCACGGAGGCGGGCGCCTTCGGCTTCGCGGTCCCGACGGTGGCGTGCGCGACGGGGTCCACCCCGGCGACGTCGTTCCCCGACGTGTCCGGCACGGCCCATGAAGCAGGTGTCGCGTGCGCGGAGCGCTGGGCCCTCGTCCGGGGTGTCGGTCCGGGGACCTACGCGCCGGCGGGGTCGGTCACGCGTGCCCAGGCCGCGTCGATGATCGCGCGCCTCCTCACGCTGGCCGGGGTCGAGCTCGCCGCGGAGCCGGAGGACCGGTTCACCGACGACGACGGATCGGTGCACGAGCTCGCCATCGGCCAGCTCGCCGAGCTCGGGGTCATGGAGGGGAGGACGGCGACGACGTTCGCCCCCGGCGCGGCGCTGACGCGGGCCCAGTTCGCGTCGACGCTCGCGCGGGCGGCCTCGGTCCTGCGGAGCGGCCCGCTGCCCGCCGGGCCCGACCGTTTCGTCGACGACGACGGCGTCGTCCACGAGGCGAACATCGACGCCGTCGCGGCCGCGGGCCTGGCCAACGGCGTCAGCGACGACCGCTTCGATCCGCACGGCGAGGTCCGGCGTGACCAGACCGCGAGCTTCCTGACCCGGCTCCTCGGCCTGTGGTTCGCCGAGACCTGGAGCTGACCGCGGCCGCGGCCGCTCGTCAGCCGTCCCCGCTCCTCCCGCAGTGACGGAAACCCGCACCATGGCGGGTTCCGTGCGGCGCCGGCCGGACGTGTCCGTCCCTGAGGCGATCGCCCGGACGGGAACCCGCGCCATGGCGGGTTTCCGTCAGCGGGCGACCGCCTCGCCGACCGCGTCCGCGACGGGGGTGTCGCCGGCGACGACCTCGAGCACGGCCCCGATCGTGCGGTCGTCGTCGAGGATCGCCACCAGGACGGCGGCGACGTCCTCGCGCGGGACCTCGCCGCGCTCGACGGACGGGGCGAGCGTGACGCGACCCTCGCCGGCGTCGTCGGTCAGCCGTCCGGGACGCAGCACGGTCCAGTCGAGGTCGCTCGCCATGAGCTCCTCGTCGGCCTTGGCCTTCGCCCGGAGGTAGACCGCGAACACGTCGTCGTCCTCGCGCTCGGGCGGTGGGGCGCCGGCGCCCATCGAGCTGATGATGACGTAGCGCCCGACGCCCGCCTGTCCGGCGGCCGCGACGAGCTTGGCGGCGCCGCCGTAGTCGACGGTCTCCTTGCGCTCCGGCCCGCTCCCCGGTCCGGCGCCGGCGGCGAAGACCACGGCGTCGGCGTCGGCGATGGCCTCGGCGTAGCGGGCCACGTCGTCGGCCTCGAGGTCGAGGAGCACCGGCTCGACGCCGAGCTGCTCGAGGTCGGCGCGCTGCTCCTCCTTGCGGATGAGCCCGCGGACGCGGTCCCCGCGCTCGACCAGCATGCGCCCGAGATGCCGTGCGATCGATCCGTGCCCGCCGGCGATCACCACGTCCACGTCCGCGCTCCTCGAGTCGTCGTCGTCCTCCGACCCTACGGTCGGCGCCGACGGGCCGCCCCGTAGACTCCCGGCCCCACGTCCCGGGCCCGTAGCTCAACTGGTGAGAGCACCGGACTCATAATCCGTCGGTTGCGGGTTCGAGCCCCGCCGGGCCCACCGCTG
>JAHWKB010000237.1 GCA_019348115.1 Actinomycetota bacterium
GTCGGGCCCTCGAGGACCTCGAAGCACCCCACCGGTAGAGTCCGGGCCCGGAGCGGCCTCCGCGGCCGTCCGCCGGGAGGGTGTGCGGGTGTCCGACAGCGAGCTCTGGGGACCCGAGGGCGGGGACGACGGGACGATCGAGCCGGGCAGGTCGAGGGTCGACGACCTGTTCACGACCGCCATCGAGCGGCAGGTCGCGGAGCAGCGCAACCTCAACCGGCTCCTCGCCGAGGTCGAGCAGTCGATGGTCGGCCTCCGCGGCCGCATCGACGAGCTGCAGAAGCAGGTCGCGCGCGACGTGGCCCCGACGGCCGACCGCCTCGGTGCCCTCGACGCCACGCTGCGGTCGCTGCGGGAGAGCCAGTCCCAGCAGCACGTGACCCTCCGGAGCGAGCTCCACGACGCCATCGAGGGCTTCCGCCGGGACTCGACCGAGCGCGCCGAGCAGCTCACCGCCGAGCTCGAGGACGTCCGGCACGCCGAGGTGGGGCTGGGTGAGCGCCTCGCCGACGTCACCTCGACGGTCGCCGCCGCCCTCGAGCGCGTCGACGCCCGCCAGGACAACGTCGCCACCGAGCTGTCCTCCCTCGCGGCGCGTCTGCTCGAGGTCACCGCGCTGGCGACGGCCACGCGGGACACGGTCAGCTCGGTCCCGGCGCGGATGGAGGAGGTCGTCCCGGACATCGAGGCGGCCGTCGCGCGGTCGCTGGAGGACCGCCTCGGGACCGTCGTGCAGGAGCTGCGCTCCCGCGGCGACGAGGAGCTGCGCGCCGTCCGGGCCGAGCTCTCGAGCTTCCGCAGCGACATCCTGGCCGCCGTCGGGGACCAGGCCCGGGCGCACGCCGACGAGCAGCGCCGGGTCCTGGACGAGACGCTCCAGCGGCGGCTCGACGAGGCCGACGAGCGCGCCGGCGCCCGTGGGGCCAGCGCCACGACCGAGCTCCAGCAGGTCGCCGACGAGGTGGGGAGCCAGCTGCGCCAGGTGCGGGCCGCGATCGACGAGCGGCTCGAGGCGGTCGCGGGGACGATGCGGGCCACGGCCCAGGAGGAGGCCGCGGCGCGCACCGCCGCCGCCGCCGACCTCGAGCGGCGCTTCACCGACCTCGGCGAGCAGATGACCGGCGCGATCGGCGACGCGGGGGACGCGCAGCGGAGCCTCCTCGACGAGCGCACGAGGGTGCTCCGCGAGCAGCTGTCCGACGAGCTCACGCAGCTGCGCGGGGCCGGTGCGGACCAGCGGGCGGTGCTCGACGAGCGGATGGGAGCGCTCGAGGACGCCCACCGCCAGGTCGTCGCCAGCCTGGCCGACGAGGTCCGGACCCAGCTCGCCAGCGTCCGTGACGGCCTGGACAGCCGCATCGCGGCCGTGCTGAGCCAGCTGGCGGCCCAGGGGCAGATGCTGGCCGAGCAGACCGACGCGACCCTCGGCCGCCTCACGCGCGAGCTCGGGGAGGAGGTCGCGGGGTTGCGTGACGGCAACACCGCGCTGGGGGAGGAGCTGCGGCGGACGACGGCGGAGCTGCGGGACGGGACCGCTGCGTTGGGCGACGAGGTGCGCCAGGTGACCTCCGCGCTCGGGGAGGAGCTCCGCCAGGTGACGACGGCGCTCGGGGAGGAGCTCCGCCAGGGGACGTCGGGGCTGGGTGAGGAGCTGCGTCTGGCGACGGGTCAGCTCCGGGATCAGCAGCGTGTGGTGGCCGAGAGCCTCGGCGAAGGTCTGAAGGAGCAGGTCGCGACCTCCCTCGCCGCGGTGACCCGCGAGCTCGGGGAGGAGGTCGCGGGGTTGCGTGACGGCAACACCGTGCTGGGGGAGGAGCTGCGGCGGACGACGGCGGAGCTGCGGGACGGGACCGCTGCGTTGGGCGACGAGGTGCGCCAGGTGACCTCCGCGCTCGGGGAGGAGCTCCGCCAGGGGACGTCGCGGCTGGGTGAGGAGCTGCGTCTGGCGACGGGTGAGCTCCGGGACCAGCAGCGCGTGGCCGCCGAGGGCTTCGGCGAGGAGTTCCGGGCGCAACGCTCGATGCTGGCCGACCAGGCCGGCGCCATCGAGGACGGGTTCGGCGCCGCCCGCTCGATGCTGCGCAGCGAGGTCGCGACGATCGAAGCGGCCGTCCGCGAGGCCGAGCAGGTTCGGACCGCCGCCCTCGAGGAGCGGTTCGACGGCTGGCGCGAGGCCCTCGAGGCACGCCTCGCCGTCGGCGCGGAGCAGCAGGACATCGCCTCGGCGGAGACACGTCGGACGATCGAGGAGGGACTCGCACAGGTCCGGACCGAGCTCGCCGGCCAACGCGTGACGGTCACCGAGGAGCTCGGGGCGCTGGAGGCCCGGCTCCTGGTTGCGACGGAGCACCTGGGCGTCACGTCGACGGAGACGCGCGAGGCGGTGGCGGAGGCGCTGACCCAGGTCCGGACCGCGCTCGCCGGCCAGCGCGAGGAGCTCGTCTCCGAGCTGGCAGGGCAGCGCGACCTGGCCGCCGAGGAGCGCACCAGGCTCCGGGGCGTCACCGACCAGCTGCAGGAGCAGCTCGCGAGCCGGCTCGACGGCTTCGCGCGGCTCGTGGAGCAGCAGCTGGAGGGACAGCGCGCCGAGGTGCTGCGCGTGCAGATGTCGGCTCAGGAGCGCCTGCGCGAGGACCTGGCGTCGGACCGCGAAGCCGCGGATGCCGACCTCGCCCGCCGGCGCGCCGAGGTGAGCGCCGAGCTCGCCGCCGTCCGGTCCGACGTGGGAGCCGAGCTCGCGAGGCAGCGCGAGATCCTCGAGGGCGTGGTCGGCAACCTCGGGTCCGTCGTGGCCTCCCTGGGGACCGAGCTCTCCGAGGTGCAGGGCCTGGCGTCGGTGCTGGCGGCGCAGCGCCAGCTCGACGAGGAGTCCCGGGAGGCCTTCGGGACGGAGCTCTTGGCACGGCTCACCGCAGGCCTGGAGGCCGGGACCGGCGAGCAGGCCGAGCGGCTGACCTCCCTGGCCGACGAGCTGCGCACCGACGTGGAGCGCTCCCTCGTCGACGGCACCGACCGCATCCGCCAGGCGGTGTCGCAGGCGGACGCGCGGATCCGCGAGGCGACCGCATCGGTGTCCGGCCTGGCCGGGGAGGTCGCCGGCACGGCCGGGACGATCGCCTCCGCGGTCGACGCCGTCCAGAAGCGTGTCCAGGAGGAGCAGCGGGCGCGTCTGGACCGGCTGACCGCCGAGCAGAGCGAGCTCCTGGCGGAGCTGGCCCGGACGCAGTCGGCGCGGCTCGGCGTCCTCGGCGAGCAGCTCGAGGGTGCGGCCGCTTCGGTCACCGCACGGGGCGAGGCGCTCGAGGAACGCCTCGGTGCGGCGCTCGACGAGCTGACCGCGCGGACCCGGGTCGAGGTCGAGGCCGCGAACGAGCGCCTGGCGACGGCGGTGGGTCGCGTGGACCAGCTGACCGACCACCTCGACCGCATGGAGCGCTCCCTGGTCGGCTACCTCGAGGCCCGCGACGACCGCCTCGAGCGGGAACGGGAGCTCCTCCTGCACGACCTCGTCGAGCAGCTCGCGGACGGCCTCTCGAAGCGCGAGCGCAAGCGTCTGGCCGCCAAGCTCGAGGTCCCCACCCCACCCCCGCCGCCGCGGCCCGCTGTCACGTCGCCGCCGGCGGTCGTGCCGCCGGCCGCGACGCCCCCGACGCCGTCGGCGGTCCCGCCGACGCCGGTGAGCCCTGGCACGCCGGCGACGCCGGCGCCGACCCCGAGCCCGACCCCGTCGCCG
>JAHWKB010000238.1 GCA_019348115.1 Actinomycetota bacterium
ACGTCGGCCTGCACGACGAGCACGTCGTGTTCGTCTTCGACCGCGCCGGCATCACCGGCGACGACGGCCCCTCGCACCACGGCATCCTCGACCTCAGCCTGTGCCTGCGCATCCCGACCATGACCGTGCTCGCGCCGTCCTCGGCCGAGGAGCTCGCGGCCATGCTCGGGACCGCGGTCGAGCTCGACGGTCCGGTCTCGATCCGCTTCCCGAAGGGCGCCGCGATCTCCCTCGACGGCACCGGCGAGGGCGTCCGGGCCCGGCGGCTACGCGAGGGCGGGGACGTCACGTTCCTGTCCGTGGGGGACCGGCTCCAGGCGAGCCTCGACGCGGCCGAGCTCCTCGCCGGCGACGGCATCGAGGCCGAGGTGTGGGACGTGCGCTCCGTCCGTCCGATCGATCCCGACCTCCTCGACGCCGCGGCCCGCGCGCCGCTCGTCGTCACGATCGAGAACGGGGTCGTGGGCGGCGGCGCGGGCAGCTACGTCGCGGACCGCCTCGTGGAGCGCGCCGGGGTCCGGCAGGCCCCGCCCGTCCTGCGCCTGGGGGTGCCGGACGGCTACCTGCCCCACGGCAAGCCGGACCGCATCCTCGCCGAGCTCGGGCTCGACGCGGCCGGCATCGTCGCCGCGACCCGCAAGGCGCTGCGCGACGACTGATGCTCAGGCGGGGCGTCGCATCGCCGCCGCTCGCATCCGGGCACAGACGATGTCGAGGAGCCGTGCCGCCTCGCGACGGTCGGCCGCCGCGCCGAGGGTGGAGGAGAACAGCCGACGACGGGCGGCGATCGCGTCGCTGTGCCGGCCGTTGCAGGCGCAGGTGAGCGTCGTCAGCGCGTCCTCGTCGGACACCCGGGCCGTCGCCAGCCCGACCGCGAGGGCGGCGAGGTACATGGCACGGTCCCGAGGTCGGAGGGGGAGCGGCGCCGTGACGTGCTCCCCGACCTCGGGGCTCACCCTGCGCCCTCGTGGAACGGAACAGCGCCCTCGTCGAGCAGCAGCGAGACGGCGTCGAGGGCGTCGAGCACCCCCGCTTCGTAGTCGGAGCTGTCGTACACCTCGGCCTGTTCGATGAGACGGCGACGGAGGTCGTCGATCTCGGAACTCACATCGGTCGTGCTCACCCGGCTATCCCTCCCGGCATCACGCCGCCCGGGGGAGAAGCGGGGGCCGGGCCCTCCCAGGGGAGAAGAAGTACCCGCTGTCGGCATCGAGCGGAAGGTCCGTTCCACGGTCGGAGGTCCACCATCCGGTCTCCGCGGTGGCGCGGACTTGACGCCTCCCGGGGGAGCGGCGACCCTAGGCCCGCCGTCCGCGCGGAGCGCGCCCGACCCGTCGGGACCGCCCTCCGCGAGCGGCACGACCGAGAAGGACCCGCGTGACCCCGATCCGGCACCGCGCCGAGACCACCATCGTGGTCCGGTCGGTCGTGCTCGTTCGGTAGCGCGTACCCGCTCCGGGTGCGCGCGAACCTCCCGCTGACGGGAGGTTCCGGCGTTCCGGGGCCCCAACCCCCTGCGGGGGACGGAGGCGAGACAGATGCAGGTCACCGGAGCCCAGGCCGTCCTGAAGAGCCTGGAGGCGCTCGGCGTCGACGTCGTGTTCGGCTACCCGGGCGGCGCCATCCTGCCGGCGTACGACCCGATGCTCGACTCGTCGCTGCGCCACGTCCTCGTCCGTCACGAGCAGGGCGCGGTGCACATGGCCGAGGGCTACGCGGCCGCGACCGGGCGTGTCGGGGTCTGCATCGTGACGTCGGGTCCCGCGGCGACGAACATCGTCACCGGCCTCGCCGACGCGCACATGGACTCGGTGCCGCTCCTCGCCATCACGGGGCAGGTGGCGTCGACCGCGATCGGGTCGGACGCGTTCCAGGAGGCGGACGTCACCGGCATCACGATGCCCGTGACCAAGCACAACGAGCTCGTCGGTAGCGTCGAGCGCATCGCGGCAGCCATCAAGGAGGCGCACCACATCGCCTCGACGGGCCGCCCGGGCCCCGTCCTCGTCGACATCCCGAAGGACATCCTCAACGCGACCGTCGAGTGGCGCTGGCCGGAGCACATGGACCTCCCCGGCTACCGACCGACGGTGCGCGGCCACGGGAAGATGGTCCGTGAGGCCATCGACCTCATCGCGGCGGCCGAGCGGCCGGTCATCTACGCCGGCGGGGGCCTCGTCCGGGCCGGCGCGGCGGACGAGCTGTACGAGCTCGCGACCCTCCTCGAGCTGCCCGTCGTCACGACGCTCATGGCCCGCGGGGTGTTCCCGGACAGCCACGAGCTGTTCGTCGGCATGCCTGGCATGCACGGCCACTACGCGGCGGTGAAGGCCTTCCAGGAGACGGACCTCCTCATCGCCCTGGGGGCCCGGTTCGACGACCGCGTGACCGGCGATCTCGCCGCCTTCGCGCCGCACGCCAAGGTCATCCACGTCGACATCGACCCGGCGGAGATCGGCAAGAACCGCGCGGTCGACGTGCCGATCGTCGGCGACGCCAAGGTCGTGACGGGGCAGCTCGTCCGTGTCGCCGCCGACCGCATCGACCGGGTCAAGCCCGACACCCGCGCGTGGCGCGAGCACCTGACGACGTTGAAGGCCGACCATGCGCTCCGCGTCGACCAGCCGGCGAGCGGGGTCATCAAGCCGCAGACGGCGATCCGCGCCATCTACGACGTCTTCGGCGACGAGGCCGTCTACGTCGCCGGCGTCGGGCAGCATCAGATGTGGGCGGCGCAGCACATCCCCTACAGCCGCGCCCGGCAGTGGATCAACAGCGGCGGCCTCGGGACGATGGGCTTCGCCGTGCCGGCCGCCATCGGCGCCAAGGCCGGCCTCCCCGACACCCCGGTCGTCGCCATCGACGGGGACGGCTGCTTCCAGATGACCTTCCAGGAGATCGCGGCCGCCGTGCAGCACGACCTGCCCGTCGTCTTCTGCGTCATCAACAACGGCTTCCTCGGCATGGTCCGCCAGTGGCAATCGCTGTTCTACGAGGACCGCCTCTCCGAGGTCGCGCTGCCGCAGGACCTCCCGGACCTCGTCAAGCTCGCGGACGCGTACGGCATCCCGGGCTTCCGCGCCACGACGGTGGACGAGCTGGAGCCGGTCCTCCGCAAGGCGCAGGAGGTGACGGGTCAGCCGGTGATCGTCGACCTCCGGGTCGACCCGGACGAGATGGTCTTCCCGATGGTGCCGGCGGGTGCGAGCAACGACGAGGTGGTCGAGTCCGCCGAGGAGTGGTTCGCGCGCAAGCAGGCGATCGAGGCGGACCTGCCCGGAGACGGCGTCCCGGCCGAGTGACCGACGTCCGCCCCGCGGGGCACGAGGAGCAACCCATGCAGCAGCGCCACACGCTGTCCGTCCTGGTGGAGAACAGGCCCGGCGTCCTGACCCGCATCGCGGGGATGTTCGCCCGGCGCGCCTACAACATCCACTCGCTGGCGGTCGGTCCCACCGACGACCCGCGCGTGTCCCGGCTGACGATCGTCGCCGGGACCGAGGCCGTGAAGCTCGAGCAGGTGATCAAGCAGCTCAACAAGCTCGTGCACGTGCTGAAGATCGTCGAGCTGGACCCGGCCGAGTCGGTGGAGCGCGAGCTGCAGCTCGTGAAGGTCACGGCGTCACCCGAGACGCGCAGCCAGATCATCGAGCTCGCCGACGTGTTCCGGGCCAAGATCGTCGACGTCGACCACGACTCGCTCACGATCGAGGCGTCGGGCGCGC
>JAHWKB010000057.1 GCA_019348115.1 Actinomycetota bacterium
AGACCGTCTACACCGAGGACACGCTGTACTCGATGGACATCTCGAACGGCACGACCGCGCTCGGGATCGCGTACGCCCTGGGCGAGATCGACGACGTCCCGGGCGAGGACCGCATCGGCCGGGATCACGACCTGTTCAGCTCGGTGGCGTCCTGTTCGTCGGGCGTGGAGCTCGACCGGGCGCAGATCGTCGTCGTCGGCAACGCGCCCGGGAGCGGTTCGTCCTACCGCATCGGACACGCCGTCATGCGGGACGCGATCGACCAGGACGGCATCTGGGAGGCCATCCGCTCCGCCGGACTGGACCTGCCGGAGCGACCGCACCACACCGACCTCGACGGCCGGCTGGTGAACTGCTTCATGAAGTGCGAGGCGGACCCGCGAGGGACCCTCCGGGGCCGGCGACAGCTCGCGCTCGACGACTCCGACGTCCACCACCATCGGCAGCTGAAGGGGGCGGTCGGCGGGGTCGCGGCCGCGACGATCGGGGATCCGGCGGTGTTCGTCTCGGTCGCGGCCCTCCACCAGGGCCCGCTCGGCGGCGGCCCGGTCGCGGCGATCGTCCGCGTCGACTGACCGGGCCCGCGCGCGCTCCTGTGGGACGGCGCGAGGCGGCGTCGCACCTCCGTCGCCGACGGCCCCGCGGTCGTTACGCTGACACGCAGGTCGACGAAACCGCCCGTGCCGTTTCGGCAACATCCCACGAGAAGCATCCGCGGCACGCTACGTAGAGTCAGCCCGACCGACGCACACGTCCGATCCGGCACTGGGGCGGCCGGACGCGTACGGCGGGGTGTCACCCGGGGCAAGTGGCGCGTCGCTCACCCTTCGCACCTCCCATCCCGGTTGCGGATCCGGTCCCCGACACCCGCGGGGGCCGAACTGGGAGAGGGAGCAGACATGGCAAGCCAGACGGTCACACCGACCGACCTCAACTACGGACTCGACGACGTCCCCAAGCCCTTCGCGAAAGCCGTGGGGCTGGGCCTCCAGCACGTGCTCACGATGTTCGGCGCCACCATCGCGGTGCCGCTGCTGCTCGGGCCCGCGATGGGCTTCGACGGCAACCAGATCGCCCTGCTGATCAGCTCGGTGTTCATCGCCTCCGGCCTCGCCACGATCGTGCAGGTCAAGTTCGGCACGCGACTGCCCATCGTGCAGGGCGTGTCGTTCGCCTTCCTCGGGCCCTTCTTCGCGATCATCGCCGCCCACCCCGGCGAGAGCGCCATGCGCTACATCGCCGGTGGCATCCTCGCCGGCGCGCTCGTCGAGATGATCGTCGGGTACTCGGGGATCTTCGGGGTCCTGCGCCGCTACATCACGCCGATCACCATCGGCCCCGTCATCGCGCTCATCGGTCTGTCCCTGTTCGGCGCGGCATCGTTCATGGCCGGCCAGAACTGGTGGATCGCGATCCTCACGATCGCGGCCATCTTCGTGTTCTCGCTCATCCTGGCCCCACGCGTGCGCATGTTCTCGCTCTTCCCGATCCTCCTGGCCGTCGTCACCGCCTACGTCGTCTGCCTCGTGCTGACCGTCGCCGGCGTCTTCCCCGAGGGCTCGCCCGCCGCGGTGAGCTTCGCCGCCATGGGTGACACGCCGTGGGTGCGCAACGTCGTCGGTGACCGCAACGTCTTCCTCCCCTGGGGGACGCCGCTGTTCGACGTCGGCTTCTTCATCGCCATCCTGGCTGCCTACATGGCCTCGATGATCGAGTCGTTCGGCGACTACCACGCCATCTCCCGCGTGGCGGGCGTCGGGGAGCCGACCGGCAAGCAGATCAACCGGGGCATCGGGGCGGAGGGCATCGGCTGCTTCCTCACCGGCCTCGTCGGCGGGTTCGCGTCGACCTCCTACACCGAGAACATCGGGCTCGTCGGCCTCACGAAGGTCGCCAGCAGGGCCGTGGTGCTCATCGGGGCGGTGGCGCTGATCCTGCTCGGTCTCGTGAGCAAGATCGGCGCCGTCATCGCCACCATCCCGGGACCGGTCGTCGGCGGCGTGTACTGCGCGCTGTTCGGTCTGATCGCGGCCGTCGGTCTGTCGAACCTGCAGAAGGCCGACATGAACTCCCAGCGCAACCTGATGATCGTCGGGTTCGTGATCTTCATGGGTCTCGTCGTCCCCAACTACATGGGGGGCCTGCCCGACGACTGGACGCTGTTCGGCATCGACGGGCTCACGCGGGTCGTGCGCACGATCGGCAGCTCGGGCATCGCCGTGGGCGCCATCCTCGGCCTCCTGCTCGACAACCTCATCCCCGGCACGCAGGAGGAGCGCGGCGTGGTCAGCGCCGAGCCGGAGGTCCTCCGGATCGAGGACGAGGTCACCCTGCCGCACCGGGAGGGCTGACCGCACCTGACGCCGGATGGGTCCGCGCGCTGCGCGGGCCCATCCGCGTGTCGAGGTTCGCCCACGTCGGTGACGGGTGTTCGGCAGCACCTGCCCATGCGGCGGCGGGGACGGCGTCCTAGCGTTGCTCCCACAGCGCGTGCGGTGTCGAGACGCCGTGCCCGGTCTTCGGAGGGGTCGTGAGCGCAGACGGACGTCGGGTGCTGCTCGCGCTCGGCGGCAACGCGATCGCGCCGGCGGGATCCGCTGGCACGGCCGGGGAGCAGACCGCCCACATCGACGCCGCGATGGGCTCCGTGGCGGACCTGGTCGCCGCCGGATGGCAGGTCCTCATCACCCACGGCAACGGCCCGCAGGTCGGCAACCTCATGACGAAGAACGAGGTCGCCCGCGCGCTCGTGCCACCCGTCCCGCTCGACTGGTGCGTCGCCCAGACGCAGGCGACCATCGGCCACACCATCGCCAACACGCTCGAGCACCACCTCGCGGCGAGGGACCTGCGACGGCTCGTGGTGGCGTTGCCGAGCCGGGTGCTCGTCGATCCCGGCGACCCGGCCTTCGACGAGCCGACGAAGCCGATCGGGCGGTACATCGAGGAGGAGGCCGAGGTGCGCCGGCGGGAGCGCGAGACGAAGCAGCGCTGGGCCCACCAGGGTGACCGCGGCTGGCGCCGCGTCGTGGCGTCGCCAGAGCCGCGGGCGTCGCTGGACCTCGGAGCCGTCGAGCTCCTGCACCGGCAGGGAGCGGTCGTCGTCGCCAACGGCGGGGGCGGCATCCCGACCGTCCGCGAGGCCGACGGGAGGCTCCGCGGGATCGAGGCGGTCATCGACAAGGACCTGTCGGGGGCTCTCCTCGGGTGTGAGCTGGACGTGGACGTCTACGTGATCCTGACCGACGTGCGCGGCGTGGCGGTCGGCTTCGGCACCCCGTCCGAGACGTGGCTGTCCGAGATCGACGTCGCCGGGCTGCGGGCGCACCAGGCCGACGGGCAGTTCGCGAGCGGGTCGATGGGACCGAAGGTGGAGGCCGTCTGCCGGTTCGTGGAGCAGGGGGGGCGACGGGCCGCGATCGGCGCGCTCGACGACATCGCGTCGGTCGTCGACGGGACCGCCGGGACGCAGGTGACGGCGTGACGGTCCGACTGCTCGCCACCGGTGGCACCATCGCCAGCCGCCTCGACCCCGCGACCGGTGCCGTGGTCCCGGCCGTGTCGCCCGAGGATCTCCTCGCCGCCGTCCCCGGTCTCGAGGCGCTCGGTCCGGTGGAGGTCGACGAGATCGACCGCGTCAACGGCTGGAACGTCACCCCCGCCACCATGGTGCGGGTGGCACGCGCCGCCCGCGCGGCCCTCACCGAGGACGGGGTCGACGGGGTCGTCGTCACGCACGGGACCGACACGGTGGAGGAGACGCTCTACCTGACCGACCTCCTCGCCGGCGACGCCACCGACCGCGGCGCGATCGTGTTCGCGTGCGCGA
The DNA here is from genome assembly GCA_019348115.1 of Actinomycetota bacterium. Classification (GTDB taxonomy): domain Bacteria; phylum Actinomycetota; class Nitriliruptoria; order Nitriliruptorales; family Nitriliruptoraceae; genus JAHWJY01. The sequence goes on from JAHWKB010000057.1 coordinate 3,830, forward strand.
TGCGGGCCGCGGGCGAGGTCGGCGCGGACGGACCGCGGAACCTCCTCGACGCCGTCCGGACGGCGCTCGACCCGGCGTCGCGGGGACGCGGGGCGTTGCTCTGCGTGAACGGCGAGCTCCACGCCGCCCGCTGGGCGACCAAGACGGACACGACCAACGTCTCGACGTTCCGGTCCCCGGCCGCCGGTCCGGTCGGGACGATGGAGCGCGAGCGCCCGACGTTCCGCCTCCCCAGCCCGCCGCGGCCCGCCACCGGTGCGGACGTCGACACGGCCGTGGCGCTCGTGAAGGCGTACTCCGGCATGGACGACCGGCTCCTGCGCTGGCTCGTCGACGTGGAGGAGGTGCACGGCATCGTCCTCGAGGGCACCGGTGCCGGCAACGTGCCGGGCGCGGTGGTCCCCGGCATCGACCACGCCGTCAGCGCCGGGGTGCCGGTCGTCCTGGCGTCGCGCTGCTGGACGGGACGCACCGTCCCGATCTACGGCGGGCCGGGCGGCGGCGTGACGCTGGAGGAGCACGGCATCGTCCGCGCCGGGGACCTCAACGGTCCCAAGGCCCGCCTCGCCCTGATGGCGGCGCTCGGCGTCACCCGGGACGTCGACGCGCTCCGCGACTGGTTCGCGGGTGCGTGAGTCCGCCGCAGCCCACGCCGCAGCCGTGAGCCACGCCGCTGATGCCCCCTCCGGGCTGCGCCCGGTCCTCACGGGACCACCGCGTCCGGGTCGTGTCCTCGCCGCCTTCCCGCACGCTGTCTACGTCACCGTCGGTGCCGGCGCGGACGCCGCCGTGGTCGCGGTCGTCAGCGCGGACGGCATCCAGCTCCCCAACGCCCTCGTCGTCCGCACCCCCGCCGCCGGCGGTCCTTTCGGTGCCGTCCGCGCGGGTGCCCCGGCCGTCGTCGGCGACGGCCGGATCGTCGTCGGCCTCGTGCTCGCGGTCACCGTGGGGCGGTGGTCCGACCGACGCGTGCTGCTCCCGACGACCGACCGCGCGACGCTCCTCGCCGGCGCGCATCGCCTGCGCGCGGCGATGGACCGCGCGTGCGTCCGTGATCCGGCGACGGAGGCACGCGCCGCCGAGGTCGCCCGGTGGGTCGCCGTCGGCGACCGGGGCCGGGCCGCGACGGCGGCCGGCACGCTCCTCGGCTGGGGCGAGGGACTCACCCCCACGGGCGACGACGTCCTCGCCGGCGTGCTCGCGGCGGGTCGTGCCTTCGCGTCCGCCGTCGGCGACCCCCGGACCGTGGCGACGCTCGCTGCGCTGTCGGCCGACGTCGACCGCCTCGCCCCCCGGCGCACGAACGCGCTCTCCGCGTCGCTGCTGCGCCACGCCGGTCGCGGCGAGATGGCCCGGCCCGCTGCGAGCGTGACCCGCGCCGTCGCCGCCGGCCGCGAGCACCCGGCGGCCGTGGCCGACCTCCTGCGCGTCGGCCACCGCTCCGGCGCCGACCTCGCCCTCGGCATCGTCACCGCGGCGGGGCTCGTCGCGTCGTCCGCCATCCGGCCACCCAGCGCCCACGGAGGCATCCGATGACCGTCCGGCACCTCGACGTCCGACGCGGCAGCTACCACGACTCGGTGACCCTGATGCAGGTCAGCCGGACGGTCGGCGACGTCGACGGCGTGGAGGCGGCGCTGGTCGCGATGGCGACCGAGCTCAACCTCGACTTCCTGCCGGCCCTCGGGTTCGACGCCGGCGCGGTCGAGGCGGGACCGAACGACCTGCTCATCGCCGTCCGGGCCGGGTCCGACGACGCGCTCGCGCAGGCGCTGCAGGCCCTCGAGGCCGCGCTCACGTCGTCGCGGCGTCCGTCGGCGGACACGTGGGGGGGCGAGCCGCCTCCGCGGACGACCGGCGACGCGGTGACGGCGACCGGAGCCCGCCTGGCGCTCGTCTCCACGCCCGGCGAGCACGCCTTCGTGGAATCGCTCGACGCCCTGCGGGCCGGCGCGAACGTGATGATCTTCAGCGACAACGTGCCGCTCGAGGCCGAGCGGCGACTGAAGGACGAAGCCGCGGCGCGTGGGCTCCTCGTGATGGGGCCGGACTGCGGCACCGCCATCGTCGCCGGTGTCGGCCTCGGGTTCGCCAACGTGGTCCGGAACGGGCCGGTCGGGATCGTGGCCGCCTCGGGCACCGGCGCACAGCAGCTCACCTGTCTGCTCGACGACGCCGGCATCGGGATCTCGCACGTCCTCGGCGTCGGTGGTCGGGACCTCTCCGCCGCGGTCGGTGGAGCGTCGACGGTGGCCGCGCTCCGGGCGCTCGACGCCGACCCGGCGACCGAGCTGATCGTCGTCCTGTCGAAGCCGCCGGCACCCGAGGTCGCCACCCGGATCGAGGCGCTGGCCGGCGAGCTCGCCACGCCGGTGGTGCTCGGCCTCCTCCGCCCCGACGGCGACGACCTCACCGCCGTGGCCGGCCGGGTGATCGAGGCCGCCGGCGGGACGGCCGAACCACCGGCGGCGTGGCCGGTCCCCGACCGCGCGCCCCGTGCCGGCCACCTGCGGGGGCTGTTCGCCGGCGGGACGCTCGCGAGCGAGGCGCTCGCGCTGGCCGTGCGGGAGCTCGGACCCGTCGCCTCGAACCTCCACCTGGAGGGGGCCACGCCGCTCGACGGCACGTCGGCCGCACGCCACGTGATCGTCGACCTGGGGGAGGACGAGTTCACACGCGGCCGGCCGCATCCCATGATCGATCCGTCGCTGCGTCTCGAACGGCTCGCGGACGAGACCGCGCGCGACGACACCGCCGTGCTGCTCCTCGACGTCGTGCTCGGGCACGGCGCCCACCCCGATCCCGCGGGCGACCTCGTGCCGGCGATCGAGGCGGCCGTCGCCCGCGGCATCCACGTGGTGGTGTCCCTGTGCGGCAGCGCCGGCGACCCGCAGGACCGTGACCGCCAGGCGTCGTCGCTGGCCGGTGCGGGGGCGTCGGTCCACCTGTCCAACGCGGAGGCGGCCCGCGAGGCCATCCGACTGACCCGGGGAGCGCGACCGTGAACCACGAGGAGCCGTTCTCGGGACTGCTGACCGAGCCTTCCACCGTCGTCACGGCCGGCGTCGAGCTGTTCGAGCGGACGCTCGCCGCGCAGGGCGTCGACCACCACCGCGTCGACTGGCGCCCACCGGACGACGGCACCGCGGCGGCGATCGCGCGCATCTCGGCCGACCCCCGCACGGTCGCCGCCAACGAGGAGGCGGTGTCGCGGCTGACGAGCGCCGAACCGCGCTGGACCGACGTGGTCACCGCCTCCGAGGCGGTCGGCATCGAGCGTGGCCAGTTCCTGCACGCCGGGCCGCCGCTCACGTGGGAGCGTGCGAGCGGGCCGATGCGCGGCGCCCTCATCGGGGCCATGCTCTACGAGGGCATGGCCGGGACGCCCGAGGAGGCAGCCGACATCGCCGCACGGGGCGGGATCGAGCTGAGCCCCTGCCACGAGCACGGTGCGGTCGGTCCGATGGCCGGCGTCGTGGCGCCGTCGATGCCGATGTTCCGGGTCGAGAACGCTGCGTTCGGGAACACGGCGTACTGCAGCCTCAACGAGGGGCTCGGCAAGGTGCTGCGCTACGGCGCGTTCGGACCCGAGGTGATCGAGCGGCTGCAGTGGATGCGGGACGTGCTCGGCCCCGCGATGCGCGCCGCCGTCCGCGCGCTCGACGGCATGGACCTCCGCGCGCTCATCACGCAGGCGCTGCAGATGGGCGACGAGCTCCACAACCGCAACCGCGCCGCCAGCGCCCTGTTCGTCCGGGAGGTCGTGCCGCCGCTGCTCGAGGCCGAGCTCGACCCGCGGCAGCTCGCGGAGGTCGTCCGCTTCATCAACGGCAACGAGCACTTCTTCCTCAACCTCGTCATGCCCGCCGCCAAGGCCGCCGCCGACCCGGCACGCGACCTGCCCGGCTCGACGATGGTCGTCGCCGTCGCGCGCAACGGCACCGACTTCGGCATCCAGGTCTCGGGCACCGGCGACCGCTGGTTCACCGCGCCGGCGGAGGTGCCGGACGGGCTCTTCCTCGGCGGGTACACGGTCGAGGACGCCAACCCGGACATCGGCGACTCCACCATCACGGAGACCGCCGGGCTCGGCGGGTTCGCCATGGCGGCGGCACCCGCGATCGTCCGCTTCATCGGCGGGGAGGTCGGCCAGGCGCTGGCGGCCACGCGCTCGATGTACCAGATCACCCTCGCCGAGCACCCCGTCTACCAGGTGCCGATCCTCGAGTTCCGCGGCACCCCGGTGGGGATCGACGTCACCAAGGTCGTCCGCACCGGGCTCGTGCCCGTCGTCAACACCGGCATCGCCGGTCGCGAGGCGGGGACGGGCCAGGTCGGGGCTGGCCTCGTGACGCCACCCATGGCGGTGTTCTCGGCCGCGGTCCGGGCGCTCGCGGACGACGCCGGCGCGTGAGCCGCGCCGCGCATCCGCGGGCAGGAACTGCCAGCGTCCGGGGTCGGCTTTCGGCGTGGGTTACGAGCGGCACCGCCTCCGTCCCCGGTAGCGTCGCGTGACCGGGGGGTGACACCGATCGGGGCGATGTTGGCCGGTGACGAGCGAACCGCGGAGGGCCGGTGAAGCCGCCGGCGTTCCGCTACCACGCGCCCCGCACCGTCGGGGAGGCGCTGGACACGCTCGCCGAGGTGGGCGGCGACGGCAAGGTGCTCGCCGGCGGCCAGAGCCTCATCCCCGTGATGAACATGCGCCTGGCGAGCCCCGGCCACCTGGTGGACATCGGCGGCGTCGAGGGTCTCGACGAGGTCGTCGTCACCGCCGACGGGGTCCGGGTGGGAGCGATGGTCCGGCACCGGACGCTCGAGCGGCACGAGGAGGCGCACCGTCGCAACCCGCTGCTGCGCCAGGCCCTGTCCCACGTCGCCCATCCGGTGATCCGGAACCGCGGCACCACCGTGGGCTCGATCGCCCACGCCGACCCGGCCGGCGAGATGCCGGCGGTCCTCGCCGTCCTGGGCGGACACGTGACCGTCGCGTCGGTCCGCGGGACGCGCGACGTGGACGCCGCCGACTTCTTCCAGGGACCACTGCAGTCGTCCGCGGCGCCGGACGAGCTCGTGACGGGGGTGTCGTTCCCGCACCCCGGCGCCCGCGGCGGCACGGCGTTCGAGGAGCTCGCCCGCCGTCACGGCGACTACGCGATCGCCGGGGTCGCGGTCGTGGTGATCCTCGACGAGGACGGCCGGACCGCCTCGGCGCGAGCGGCGTTCACCGGCGTCGGCGACGTGCCGATCGTCGTCGATCTCACCGATGCCTGCGTCGGGGCCGTGCCGGACGACGGCATCGGTTCCCCTGATGCGGTGGAGCTCGCCCGCGGCGCGATCGCGCCGGAGAGCGACATCCATGCGACCGCCGCCTACCGCCGCCACCTCGCCGGCGTGCTCCTGGGCCGGGGCCTCGCGGCCGCCGGGCGCCGCGCCGTCGCCGGCGCCGAGGGAGGGACGCGTCCGTGAGCGAGGAGCTGCACGACATCCGCATGGTCGTCAACGGCGCCCCGGTCGCCGCCCGCGCCCCGGCACGGCGCCTGCTGTCCGACTTCCTGCGCCACGACCTGGAGCTCACGGGGACCCACGTGGGCTGCGAGCACGGCGTCTGCGGCGCCTGCACGGTCCTCATCGACGGCGAGCCCGCGCGCTCCTGCCTGACGTTCGCCGTGACGGTCCAGGACCGCGACATCACGACGATCGAGGGGCTGGCCGCCGAGGACGGCACGCTCCACCCCGTGCAGCAGGCGTTCAAGGACACCCACGCGCTGCAGTGCGGCTTCTGCACCCCGGGGTTCGTGCTCAGCGTCTGCGGCTTCCTCGCGGAGCACCCGGACCCCGACGACGACGAGATCCTCGAGGGCATCAGCGGCAACCTCTGCCGCTGCACCGGCTACCAGAACATCCGGCGGGCGGTGGCGCAGGCGGCCGGCGATCTGCGGGCGACGGGCATCCCGGCCTGCGGCCGTGCCGCCGGGCAAGGGGGGCCGGAGTGACGACGCGGATGTTCGGCAGCCCGGTCCGGCGGCGCGAGGACCAGCGCCTGCTGACGGGCGCGGGCCGCTTCGTCGACGACCTGAGCCACGACGCCTGGGAGGTCGCCTTCGTTCGCAGCCCCCACGCCCACGCCCGCATCACCGACATCGATGTCACGCGGGCGCTCGACGTCGACGGCCTCGTGGGCATCTACACCCACGAGGACCTCCCGGGTCGGCTCGCCGAGCCGTTGCCGCTCCTGATCCCGCACCCGAACCTCACGGCGCCGGTCACCCAGTACGCGCTCGCGAAGGGCGAGGTGAACCACGTCGGCGAGCCGATCGTGATGGTCGTGGCGACCGACCGCTACGTCGCCGAGGACGTCGTCGATCGGATCGACGTGAGCTACGAGGTCCTGCCGGTCGTGGCCGACGTCGAGGCGGCGCTCGAGGACCTCGTGCGGGTGCACGACGACGTCGAGGGCAACGTCGCCGCCCACCTCGTCCAGGAGCGGGGCGACGCCCGCGCGGCGATCGGGTCGTCGCCGAACCGGCTGCGCTTCCGGCTCGACATCGAGCGTTCGGCGTCGATGCCGATGGAGGGCCGTGCCGTCTACGCCCGGTGGGACCGGATGGACGACAGCCTGCGCGTCTACTCGTCGACGCAGACGCCCACCTCCGTCCGCGCCGCCATCGCGACCTACCTCGACCTCGACTTCCAGCAGGTCGAGTGCCTCGCGCCCGACGTCGGCGGCGGGTTCGGCGTCAAGATCGTCCACCCCTGGCCGGAGGAGCTCCTCGTCCCGTGGGTCGCGAGGAGCTTCGGGCACCACGCGAAGTTCACCGAGGACCGGCGCGAGCACTTCGTCGCCGCGACCCACGAGCGTGGGCAGGTGCAGTTCGTCGACGTCGGCTTCGACGACGACGGTCGCGTGCTCGGCCTCGAGGTGGAGTTCTGGCACGACCACGGTGCCTACACGCCCTACGGCATCATCGTCCCCATCATCACGTCGACGCAGCTCGTGGGGCCGTACCGGCTCGAGAACTACCGGGTCGAGTTCAAGAGCGTCTACACGAACACGGTGCCGGTGACCCCGTACCGTGGCGCCGGACGTCCCCAGGGCTGTTTCGCCATGGAGCGGACGATCGACGCGATCGCGCGCCACCTCGATCTCGACCGCACCGAGGTCCGGGCGCGCAACTTCATCCAGCCCGACGAGATGCCGTACGACTTCGCCCTCACCTTCCAGGACGGGCGGCCGCTCATCTACGACTCCGGCGACTTCCCCGAGACCCTCCGGCGCCTGAAGGACCTGGTCGGCTGGGACGGCTTCGCCGCGGTGCGCGACGCGGCGCGCGCGGAGGGGCGGATCGTGGGCATCGGCATGGCGGCGTACGTGGAGGGCACGGGCGTGGGTCCGTACGAGGGCGGCCACGTGCTCGTGGAGCCCAGTGGGAAGGTGCAGGTGGCGACGGGTCTGTCGTCGCAGGGGCAGGGCCACGAGACGGCCTTCGCCCAGATCGTCGCCGACGAGCTGGGCGTGCCGATCGAGGACGTGCAGGTCGTGACCGGCGACACCCGCCGGTTCCAGTACGCGGTCGGGACGTTCGCCTCCCGCGCCGCGGTCATGTCCGGCAACGCCATCGCCCTCGCCGCGCGGGTCGTCCGCGCCAAGGCGCTCGAGATCGCCGCCCGCGCGCTCGAGGCGGACCCCGCGGACCTCGAGATCGTCGACGGGGACGTCCGCGTCAAGGGCAGCCCCGACACCTCCCTGCCGCTGGCCCTCGTGGCCACGCTGTCGAACCCGCTGCGCTACGCGTTCGACGAGGCGGCGAAGCTGGCGACGCAGTTCGCCGGCCCCAACGACCCCGACGTGCCGCCGGTCCGCGACGACGAGGCGCCGGGCCTGGAGGGCACCGACTACTACAGCCCCATCCGGTCGACGTTCGCCAACGGCATGCACGCCGTCGTGGTCGAGATCGACCCGGACACCTCCGACATCCGCATCCTGCGCTACGCGGTCGTCCACGACTGCGGCAACGTGATCAACCCGCTGATCGTGGAGGGCCAGATCCACGGCGGGGTGGCGCAGGGGGTGGGCGGCGCCCTGTACGAGCGGATGGCCTACGACGAGCACGGGCAGCTGCAGAACGCCTCCTTCA
>JAHWKB010000058.1 GCA_019348115.1 Actinomycetota bacterium
AGCTCGTCACCGGCGAGCACCGGACCAAGACGGTCCTGTACCGCCGGCCCGGCGGCACCGACTGGGAGCCGGTCGAGCTCGAGTGGGCCATGGACCGCGTCGCACAGCTGGTCAAGGACACCCGCGACCGGACGTGGCAGGACCGCGACGCCCACGGCACGCGGCTCAACCGCACGCTGGGGTTCGCGCACCTCGGTGGGGCCACCCTCGACAACGAGGAGAACTACCTCATCAAGAAGCTGTTCACCGCGCTGGGCGCCATCCAGATCGAGAACCAAGCGCGGATATGACACAGCTCCACGGTGCCCGGTCTGGGCACCTCCTTCGGACGGGGCGGCGCCACCTCCTTCCAGCAGGACCTCGCGAACAGCGACTGCATCGTGATCGAGGGGTCCAACATGGCCGAGTGCCACCCCGTGGGCTTCCAGTGGGTGATGGAGGCGAAGCGGCGCGGTGCCACGATCATCCACGTCGACCCGCGGTTCACGCGCACGAGCGCCGTCAGCGATCTGCACGTCCCCCTCCGCGCCGGGACCGACATCGCCTTCCTCGGCGGGCTCATCCGCCACGTCCTCGAGAACGAGCGCTACTTCCGCGACTACGTCGTCAACTACACGAACGCCGCGACGATCATCTCCGACGAGTTCCGCGACACGGAGGATCTCGACGGCCTGTTCAGCGGCTGGGACGAGGACGACGCGCAGTACGACCCGTCGTCGTGGCAGTACCGCGGCGCGGCGGACGTCGGCGCCGCCGCCGGCAAGCGTTCGATGTACGCCGGCGAGCCCGAGGCGCCACGCGGCGAGGACATCACCGACGTCGAGCGCGACGAGACCCTGCAGGACCCACGCTGCGTGTTCCAGCTGCTGCGTCGCCACTTCTCGCGCTACACGCCCGAGATGGTCGCGGACGTCTGCGGCATCGACGAGGAGCTCTTCCTCCGCGTCGCCGACGCGCTGACCGAGAACTCGGGGCCCGACCGGACGAGCGCGTTCTGCTACGCGGTCGGCTGGACCCAGCACACCGTCGGGGTGCAGTACATCCGCACGGCGTCGATCCTGCAGCTGCTCCTCGGAAACATGGGCCGACCCGGCGGCGGGATCATGGCCCTGCGCGGCCACGCGTCCATCCAGGGCTCGACCGACATCCCGACGCTGTTCAACATCCTGCCCGGCTACCTGCCGATGCCGCAGGCGTCCAAGCACACCTCGCTCGCCGACTACATCATGACGAGCGGCCAGGGCGCCGGGTGGTGGGCGAACTTCGACCGCTACATCGTGAGCCTGCTGAAGGCGTACTTCGGTGACGCGGCGACGGCGGACAACGACTTCTGCTTCGACCACCTGCCGCGTCTGACCGGCGACCACTCGCACATGACCACGGTCACCGAGATGGAGGACGGCGCGGTCGAGGGCTACTTCCTCATGGGGGAGAACCCGGTCGTTGGCTCGATGCACGGGGCGCTGCACCGGGCGGCGGCGCGCAAGCTCACGTGGTGCGTCGTCCGCGACTTCGCGCCGACCGAGTCGGCCGAGTTCTGGCGGACGGGCCCGGAGTTCGACCGTGACGAGGTGCGCCCCGAGGACTGCGATACCGAGGTGTTCTTCTTCCCGTGCGCGGCGCACACGGAGAAGGAGGGCACGTTCACGAACACCCAGCGGTTGCTGCAGTGGCGAGAGAAGGCGCTCGACCCGCCGGGTGACGCCCGCAGCGAGCTCCACTTCATGTTCCACCTCGGCCGGCGGATGAAGGCGCTCTACGCGGACAGCGCCGATCCCAAGGACCGGCCGATCCTCGACCTCACCTGGGACTACCCGACGGTCGGCGAGCACGAGGAGCCCGACGCCGAGGCGGTCCTGAAGGAGATCAACGGCTGGCACGTCACCGAGGGGCGCTTCCTCGAGGGCGAGCCCGTGGACCTGTTCACCGACCTCGAGGCCGACGGCTCGACCGCCGCCGGCTGCTGGATCTACTCCGGCGTCTACGCCGGCGGGGTCAACCAGGCGAACCGCCGCAGGCCGTGGCACGAGCAGCACTGGGTGGCCCCCGAGTGGGGCTGGGCGTGGCCGGACAACCGCCGCATCCTCTACAACCGCGCCTCCGCCGACCCGGACGGCCGCCCCTGGTCGGAGCGCAAGCGCTACGTGTGGTGGGACGAGGAGTCGGGCCGCTGGACCGGCCACGACCAACCGGACTTCATGGCGACCCGACCGCCCAGCTACCGGCCCGACGCCGGCGCCACGGGGGTCGACTCCATCAGCGGCACCGACCCGTTCATCATGCAGGGCGACGGCAAGGGGTGGCTGTTCGCGCCGACCGGACTCCTCGACGGCCCGCTCCCGACCCACTACGAGCCGCAGGAGTCCCCGGTCGAGAACCTGCTCTACCCCCAGCAGGCGAACCCGTCCCGCATCGAGTGGGTCCGCCGTGACAACCCGTACCACCGCGCCTTCGACGATCCCCGGTTCCCGTACGTGCTCACGACCTACCGGCTGACGGAGCACCACACCGCCGGCGGGATGAGCCGGTGGGTGTCGTGGCTGTCCGAGCTGATGCCGGAGCTGTTCTGCGAGGTCTCACCCGAGCTCGCCGCCGAACGTTCCCTCGTCAACGGCGACTGGGCGACGATCACGACGGCCCGCGGCGAGATCGAGTGCCGCGTCCTCGTCACCCCCCGGATGCGCCCCATCCGGGTCGGTAAGCGTCGCGGGCGGACGATCCACCAGATCGGCCTGCCCTACCACTGGGCCTACCTCGGCCTCGTCACCGGGGACAACGTCAACGAGCTCATCGGGTTCGTCGCCGACCCCAACGTCTCCATCCAGGAGTCCAAGGCGCTCACGGGCGACATCCAGCCCGGGCGGCGCAGCCGCGGCCGGCGCGTCGTCACGAGCGGGCCGCTGGTCCGGGCCCTGCCCGACGGGAACGGCGGCGCCCGCGACCTCGCGCCGGTCGACCGGGGCAAGGAGCCGGACGAGCACGGTCACCGCACCGGTCAGCGCCAACGACGGGAGGACACCTGATGTCGGTCTCGCCCGGGATCATGCCGACGTCGGACGAGAGCGCCGAGCTCCGGGCCGGCTCCGAGCTCGCGCGTGACCACCGCGGGGAGTTCGACCGCGGGCACGGCCACGCGCTGCCGGCAGGAGCGAAGGGGTTCTTCACCGACACCACGGTCTGCATCGGCTGCAAGGCCTGCGAGGTGGCGTGCAAGCAGTGGAACCAGCTGCCCGACGACGGCTTCGTCTTCACCGGCACGAGCTACGACAACACCGGCGACCTCGGCTCGTCGACGTGGCGCCACGTCGCCTTCATCGAACGCCCCGGAGCGCACCCCACGACCGGCTTCGCGGACATGAGCTGGTTCGAGGGCGACGACGCCCCGAGCGCGCCGGTCGCGTTCGGGCCCGACCCGCAGGGAGGGGGTGACTTCTCGTGGCTCATGCTCTCGGACGTCTGCAAGCACTGCGTCCACGCTGGCTGCCTCGACGTCTGTCCCACCGGCGCGATCATCCGCACCGAGTACGAGTCGGTCTACATCCAGCCCGACGTCTGCAACGGCTGCGGGATGTGCGTGCCGGCGTGCCCGTTCGGGGTCGTCGACCGACGCGAGGAGGACGGCCGGGCCTGGAAGTGCACGCTCTGCTACGACCGTCAGCGTGACGGTCTCGAGCCGGCCTGCGCGAAGGCGTGCCCGACCGACTCGATCGTGTTCGGCGACATCGACGACCTGCGGGCGATCGCCGAGGAGCGCGTCGCCACGCTGCACGAGCGCGGGGTCGACAGCGCCTACCTCTACGGCGCCGACGCGGCCTCCCAGCCGGGGACGCAGGGGCTGAACGCCTTCTTCCTCCTCACCGACGCGCCGGAGGTCTACAACCTCCCGCCCGACCCGGTCGACCCCACCCACGCCGTCGGCGCGGCCTGGCGCTCGGCGCTCGTGGCCGGCGCGGCGATGGTGGTCGCCGTCGCCGGCGCGGTCCTGTCGGCCGCCGGGGCGAGGCGATGAGCGGATCCCAGGACCGGCACGTCGATCCCGAGCGGGCGCTCCTGTCGGGGGAGGGCGCCGGCCAGCGGACGGGTGAGGGCGACCACCGCTTCCCCGTGCGCGGCCACGGGACCGAGCACCGGCGCCCCGACGAGGCCGCCGCCGGCGACGGCGGCACCACGTACTACGACCAGCCGCTCCTCAAGGAGCCGATCTGGATCTGGTCGGTCCCGGCGTACTTCTACGTCGGCGGGGTGACGTCCGGGGCGGCGATCGTCGGCGCCGTGGCGCAGCTGGTCGACCGCCAGGGCCTCGACCGGCTCATCCGTCGCTCGCGGTGGCTGGCCGGCGGTGGCGCGGCCGTCAGCACCGTCCTCCTGATCATCGACCTGGGACGACCGGCGCGGTTCCTCAACATGCTGCGCGTGTTCCGGCCGAGCTCGGCGATGTCGGTCGGCTCGTGGACGCTCGCCGCGATGGCGCCGGCCGCCGGCGCCTCGGCCGTGCTGCCGGCGGTCGGCGCGCGCCGGCTCGGCGACGCGGCGGGACTGGGCGCGGGAGCGCTCGCCCCGGTGCTCGGCACCTACACCGCCGTCCTCCTGTCGGACACCGCCGTGCCCCTGTGGCAGGCGACGCGCACGTCGCTCCCGCGGTTCTTCGCCGCGTCCGCGACCGTCGCCACCGCGTCGGCGCTCGAGCTCTTCCCCACCGTGGACGCGCGCGAGGAGGCGATCACGCGCCACCTCGGGATGGTCGCGAAGGTCGCCGACCTCGTCTGCGGCGAACAGGTCCAGCACCAGGCCGACGAGGTCGCCCGGGTCGGCCGGCCGCTGCACGAGGGCGCGTCCGGGGCGCTGTGGCGCACCGCGAAGCTCAGCACGGCCGCCTCGCTGGCCGTCTCGCTCGTCCCGGTGCCGGCACGCTGGCGGGCGGCCCGGCGGATCCTCTCGGCGGTGCTGGGCACGCTCGGCTCGCTGGCGGGACGCTTCGCGGTCTTCCACGCCGGCAAGCGCTCCACCCGCGACCCCCGGGCGTCCTTCGCCCAGCAGCGGGCCGGCCGCGGCGCCGCCGGGGTCGACGGGCGCGCCGGCGTGACCGGTCCCGGCGGACAGCGGGCGACGGACGCCTGACGCGCTCGTACCCTGCGGCCACCGACGGAGCGGGGCGGACATGGGCTGGTTGGAGCGGTACGCGGACGAGCTGGGCGTGGCGGCGCTGACGGATGACGAGGTCGCCCGCCTCCTCGTGCTGGCGCGCGACGTGGCGCACGGCACCGAGCGCCGGTACGCACCGCTGTCGACGTTCCTCGCCGGTGTCGCGGTGGGGGCCGGCGACACCCCCCGCGCGGCCGCCCTCGATCAGGCCATCGCGTTCGCCCAGCAGCTCCTCGCCGGGGGCACGTCGTCGGTCGACGGGGACGCGTCGGCGACGACGGACGGCAGCTGACCCGGTCCGGCCAGGCGCGGTCAGGGAGCGTCTGCGTCAGGACGGCCCGTGCCGCCCGCGACGCCGACGACCTGCGGTCGTCACTGCGCCGGCGAGCAGGAGCGAGGCCAGCAGCACCGGTCCGTGGTCGGGCGAGGGATCGCCGGCGTGGGCTGCCAGCGAGGCCGAGACCACGGCGCCGCCTGCTCGGGTCGTCCCGCCGGCCGGGGAGCCGGCCGCGGCCTCCGGTGTCCTTCCGGCGGACGGACCGCCCGCCGTGCCGGCGACGGAGGTCCCCGTCCGACGGACGACGACCGCGACGGGTGCGGACGCGGAGACGTCCGGGTCGGTCGTCGACGTCGCCGTCACCGTGACGCTCGACCGACCCGGCTCCGTCCCCGCGGGGACGTCGATCGTGACCGTCGCCGGCGCGTCGCTGCCGGCGGCCACCGCCACCTCGTCGGGCGCGACCGTCGCCGTCCAGCCGTCGGGCAGGTCGGTGACCTCCAGCTGGTAGGAGTCGTCGGCGTCGCCCACGTTGCGGATCGTCACGTCGGCGGTGCCACGGTCGCCGGCCGGGACCACGACCGGGCGCTCGGCGCGGTCGATCTCGACGCCGAGGAGCCCGGGATCGTCCTCCTGCAGTCGGAGGAGGAACAGGCCCTCCGCACGACCGCTGACGGCGATCGTGCCCGAGTCGAAGTACGGGTAGTTCGACCACGTCCCGTCGAAGGTCACCTCGCTGTGGGCGGGGAAGGTGTCGAAGAACGCGGCCGGCTCGAGCCGCGGGTCGTCCGCGTCCTCGATGAACGCGGCGTCCAGCACCCGGAGGCCGCTCGAGTAGTTGGACTGGTAGACGAGGCCCTCGTGGACGTAGTTGTTGTGGTCGGGCGAGATGGTGTCGTGGAAGTGCTCGAAGTGGACCTTCGGCGCGTCGAGGTCGGTCACGTCCACCACGACCGTGCGCGTGTTCATCCCCGGCTCGCCCGCCCTCATCGCGTTCAGCTCGTCGAGCTCGTCGTTGGTGATGAGGAAGCGGTGGTCCTCGGTCAGCCACCCCTGGTGTGCGTAGCCGACGTCGTCGTACGAGAGCGTCCCGAGCGTCTCCGGCAGGAGCTTGTCCGTCACGTCCGCGATGACGATCTGGGTCTCGGCGGCGTTGAAGCAGATCTCCCGGCCACGGTGGTCCGTGTCGGGGCCGCGGTAGATCACGCATTGCGTGTCGTGGACGTAGGCCGCGGGGGAGAGGTCCTCCGCCCCCCCGCCGACGATGCGGGCGGCCGTCCCAGGGCCCCCTTCCTCGAGGTAGCACCCGGCGAAGATCGGGGTCTTCGGCTCGTTGATGTCGACCATGTGGAGACCCGACAGGCACTGGTCGGGTGCCACGATGCCGGCGTTGCCGCCGAGGATGTAGGCGAACCCGGTGTCCTCGTTGATCGCGATGTTGTGGGCGGCGACGTTCAGTGGGTAGAAGGCGTCCGCGTCCCACTCCTGCGCCTGCTCGACGCCGCGGAGACGCGTGAGGTCGAACACCGTCATGCCGTGCGGCTCCGACTCGCTCACGATGAAGGCGTGGTCCTCGAAGACCTTGACGTCGTGCCAGACCTCCTGCAGCAGTGCCGCGTTCGGCAGCTCGCCCAGGTACTCCGGAGCGGTCGGGTCGGTCACGCGGAAGAACGCCGTGCCGTTGGTCTTGCCCATGATGACGTACTCGTCACCGTTGTCGGGATCGGTCCAACCCCAGATGTCGCTGATGCCGGCGCTGTCGAACTCGCCGGCGGGAACGAACCCGAGGAGGTCGATGCCGTCGCATTCGAACGGTCCGGCGAACCCGTCCACGCAGGGGACGTCTGCGAGGCGCTCGGTCGGCACGGCACGTGGGTCGAGACCTTCCCTGCTCTCGAGCACCACCTGTCCCTCGTAGGCGGAGTCGACGACCTGGTAGGGGTTCACGCGGACGTCGTAGTCGCCGGCTGCGTTGGGGACGAACACCCGCTCCTCCGCGACGCCGGTGCTCGGGTTGATCTCGATCGAGGACCCGACGTTCTTGCCGGTGTCGCGGTCGAAGACGTGGAGGTCGAAGTCGTTCGCCGGGTCGGGCCACGAGATCGTGAACTCGACGCCGCCCGTGTTCGTCTCCCAGTGGGTCGGGTCCACGTCGACCGTCAGCCCGAAGTGGTCGCACACGAGGTCCGACGGCACCCGGCACGTGGTGCCCGCGAAGGCGGTGGACCCTGCCGGGTAGTGCTGGCCGGCCCACGCCTCGGTGCGGTCCTCGAGGGAGACGCGGCCCTGGGACGGATCGGCGGCGCGGGGGGCCGCCCCGGCGAGGTCTCCCGCCGCCGGGGGGAGGATGGAACGCTCGCCTTGACGGGCCGGGTGGTCCCGGTCGTCCTTCGACGGGTGGGCACGGGCAGGCGTCGCGGCCGCGAATGCCGCCAGCAGCAGACAGCCGGCCACGGCGACGGCGATGGAGCGACCTGGGATGGCGGTGGTCACGGGCCTCATCGGGCTCCCCTCGTGCCCTCTCGACGCTGGTGCGACCGGAGTCGGCGGGCGGAGACGTCCGGTGGACGCTCACTTCGACGCCCGCCGAGGTTCCTCCTGCCTGGGCCGTCACCCCGGCTGCGAGTTCGTCCGTGCCTCGACGAGCTGCACGCCGCCCCCCGTGGGGATCACGCGCGTCAGCGCGAAGCCGGCGCGCTCGAACAGTGCGGCGTACTCCCGGGGGGTGCGTTCGCGTCCACCGGTGAGCGCGAGCATCACGATGTCGAGGGTCCTGGCGGGATCGCGGACCCGGTCGTCGTCGAGCACCGTCTCGACGACGAGAACGGTCGCGTGGTCGGGGGCGGACCGTCGGATGTTCGACAGGAGCCGGACCGCATCGTCGTCGTCCCAGTCGTGGATGATCTCCATGAGGACGTAGGCGTCGGCCTCGGGCAGCGTGTCGGTGAAGAAGTCGGCCGGGACGAGACGCAGACGTCCGGCGTCGGGTTCGTCGGCGACCCGGGCGATGACCTGCGGCAGCTCGACGAGCGTGGCCTCCGTGCCGGGGTGGCGTTCGACCAGCGCCTGCAGGAGATGACCGCGTCCGCCGCCGACGTCCGCGACGGAGCCGTGTGCGGCGAAGTCGTAGGCCCCGAGGATGAGCGGGATGTCGGCGAGGGACTTCGCCGTCATGGCGCGGTCGAACACCGTCGCCTGCTCGGGGTGGTCGTGGAGGTACGCGAACAGGCCGTCCGGGTGGAGGTCGAAGACGCCGGCCTCGCCGGTCTGGACGGTGCGGGGGAGGAGCGTCAGTGCCTCCCAGCCCATGGGCAGACCCATCATGTGGGCGAACGCGCCCATCGACATCGGGTGGTCGGCGCGGAGCAGCCGGGACGCGTCCGTGTGTCGGACCTCGGGCAGGTCGACGTCGAACACGCCGTACGCGGCGAGAGCCCGCAGCACTCTGCCGAGCGCGTCGGCATCGAGGCCCGACCGGTCGGCGAGGTCCTCCACGGTGCCACCGCCGGCCTCGAGCGCGTCGGCCACACCGTGCTGCGCGACGACATGGAGGCACCGCGACACCACGGCGACGGTGGCCAGGTCCCACAGCAGCGCGTGGGGCGGCAGGGCGGTATCGATCACCGGATGCGCTCCGGTGGTCGGCGGAGACGTGCTGGTCGTCGTCATGGCGATCCCCTCGGTTCGCGGGTCCGCCGGGATGCGGACGGGCACAGGATCGCCGGCGACCCTTTCGGTCAGCTTTCGGCGACACCCCGCCGCGGGAGCAGGTCCCGGGCTCGCACCCCCAGTTCCTGCATCCGTTGCCGATACCGCTCGTCGGCACGCACCGCGTCACCGGAGCGGCCGGCCGTCTCGAGCGCCCCGACCAGCACCTCGTGGGCCCGCTCGTCGTAGGGGTCGAGCTCGAGGATCGCCGACGTGTGGGCGATCGCGGCGTCGAGGTGCGCGTTCGCCATGGCCCGGGCGGCGAGCCGGCGGTGGGCACCGATGACCGCGAACGCCACCTGATCACGGGCCGCGACCGCCCACTCCTCGTAGCGGTCCTCGGGAAGAACCAGGCCGGCGTAGGCGCTGACCGCCTCCTCATCGTCTCCGCGGGCGAGCGCGTCGTGGACGTGGTGCAGGTCGAGATCCACGGCGGCGAGGTCGACGGCGACCGCGTCGCGGTCGGCGATCAGGCCTCCGCCGAGGACACGTCGGATGTGGGACAGCAGCACCGACAGTCGTGCGCGGAGCCTGACCATGTCGAGCTCGTCCGGCCACAGCAGCTCCATCAGCTCCTCCCGGGGCACCGGATGGCCAGCGGCGACCGCGAGTCGTTTGCAGAGCTGCCGCACCTGCCGCGAGCCCCACGCCGCGGGTGGAACCTCGTCGCCGTCGACGCGGACGCCGAAGCCACCCATCGTCCTGATCTCGGCCCGCGCGCCGTCCGGCGACGCCGGCGCCGTGCGGACCCCGACCGACCCGGTCGTGAACGCCTCCACGTGGTCGAGCCACGCGTGGACGTCGCCCACCTGCGGCATGTGGTCGTCTCCATCGAGCTCCACCAGTCGGGCGTCCGCGACGCCGGCGGCGACCTCCCTGGCCCGTTCGATCGGCATCGCACGGTCGCCTCGGCGGTGGAGCACGAGGACGGGCGCGACGATCGAGCGCAACAGGGGCCGGACGTCGATGACCTGCATCATCGCCAGCAGCTCGCGCACGGCGGCAGGGCTGGCCGACTGCCGTTCGTAGCGCGGCTCCCAGGCCCGGTACCCCGGGTCGGTGGCCACGGTGGGTGCGAAGACCTCGAGGGTCATCGACTCCTCGGTGCCCCACCGCTCGGCGAAGGCGTCGTTCCACGCCTTCCCGGCGGCGACCTGCTCGGGTGTCGCGTCCCCGTGGACGCGTGCGCCGGAGCTGACCAGGACCACCCCGTCGACGCGATGCGGGTAGGTCGCGGCGAACGCGAGCGCCACCGGGCCACCTTCCGACACGCCGAGGAGGTGCGCGTGCTGGATCCCGGCGCCGTCCATGACGGCTCGGACGTCCTCGACCCGCTCGTCGATCGTCGGCATCCGCGTCGTCCGGTCCGACGCGCCCGTGCCCCGCTTGTCGAAGTGGAGGACGCGGGCGAAGGACCCGAGCCGGTCGAACATCGTGCGGTACTCCGGCCGCTCCCACATCAGCTCGATGTTCTGGGCCATCGGCGGGATCGCAACGATGGTCGCCGGGCCCTCGCCCCAGGTCTGGTACGCCAGGCTGACGCCCTCGACCCGGGCGTAGCGCACAGGCGACATCTCTCGCACGGCCGGAGTCAACCACAGGGCCTGGCTCGTGGCGTGGCGAGGTCGGACGACCTCGCCTAGCTCCCACCGACGGCGGAGGTGTCCTCGGTGGTGGCGCGATCGTCCTGGGCGCGCTCCTCGTCGGAGCGGTCGTCGATGCCCTCGCGCCGCGGGTCGTCGCCGCCGTCGGCCCAGCCCGGCGGGGCCCACGAGCGGGTCTCCTCCGGCGTCCACCCGTCGTGCTCGAGGAAGCCGGCGAGGAGGCAGCGACGGTCCTTCAGGTCCTCGTAGCGCCGCTGGATCTCCTCCCGGTCGCGCAGCGGGAGGTCCTTGTCGCGGTACTCGTCGAAGGCCGGGGGCGGGACCGGCTCGTCGGCCGACACGATGGCGACACGGGTCAGGGTCCGCAGGAACCCGTCGACGGCGGCCCGGCACGGCCGCACGCTGGACGGGTCGAGCGTGGCGCTCTCGTCCATGGCCTCCACCGCGAACGTGAGCGTCTCGTCGAGCACGACGATGCTCGGTCCCAGTGCGGTGAACCGCTCGCCGCTGTGGAAGTAGTGCAGGATGGGGTAGGCGAGGTGGTTCTGGGCGAGGCGGTTGATCAGCGGCGTGAGCGCGATGAAGTGCAGGTGCAGGGACCCGAACGACTCCCCGTCCCACGCCCGCACGAGGATCTCGTCGGGGGTGCCACCGAGCGAGCCGATGTAGGACGCCACCTCGCGCTTCTGCACGACCGCGCCGACGATCGGCAGGATGTAGGCGATCGACAGCCCTACCAGCGCGACGCCCGTCCCGGCGGCGATCCCCTCGAGCGCCCGCCAGAAGTCGCTGCCCGGGGTGAAGTCCGTCGCCCCGCGTCCGAGGATGGTCGCCGCTGCGAAGTGGACCTTGCCGAACGACGCACTCGGCTCACCGCTCTGGACGTCCACCACCGAGCCCTCCTGCCCGAACACGAGCGCCCAGCCGGCGATCAGTCCCACCAGCCACAGCGTGATGATCGTGACCAGGATGAACGGCCCCGCCGCGCGCAGGGCGCGGTGGGCGCCGCGCCGGCGGTGCAGGACCAGGATCCCCCGCCAGAGCGTCGTGCCGAGCTTCCGCGTCATCGGACCGGCGCCGCCGCTCGGGACGATCGTCGTGACGATCAGGTCCGTCAGCACGGCCATGAGGATGAGGGCGCCGAGCACCGTGCTGATCGTGGGGAGGACGGACATG
>JAHWKB010000239.1 GCA_019348115.1 Actinomycetota bacterium
CCGACCTGTGCATGCTGCGACCGGACGACGAGACCAAGGAGCTGACCGTGGTGTCCCTGCACGAGGGCGTGGAGCCCGCCGACGTGGAGGATGCCACCGGCTGGCCGGTGCGCTTCGCCGCCGGGCTCGAGCGGACCCCGCCACCGACGGACGACGAGCTGACGGTGCTCCGCGATCTCCATCGCCGCACCGAGCTGGCCCACGGAGGCCGCGCGTGAGGGATCCCGCGGCGCTCCGCCACCCGGCCATGGACGACCTCCTGTCCTTCCCCGCCCAGGTGCAGCGGTGGTTGGACGTCGAGGCCGCGCTCGCCCGCGCCTGTGCCGCAGCCGGACTCGTGGAGACCGGGCAGGCCGACGCGGTCGCCGAGGCCTGCCACGTCGACCGCATCGACCTCCGCGCGCTGGACGACGACGCCGCGACGGCCGCGACGCCCGTCATCCCGCTCCTCCGCCAGCTGGCGACGGCCGTGCCGCGCGAGGCGCTCCCGGCGGTCCACCTCGGCGCCACGAGCCAGGACATCCTCGACACCGCCCTCGTGCTCTTCCTCCGGGATGGCCTGCGCGTGCTGGTCGAGGAGCTCCTCGGCGCGGGTGACCGTTGCGCGGAGCTGGCGCAGGACCACCATGGCACGGTCATGACGGGCCGCACGCTGCTGCAACCGGCCGTCCCGGTCACCTTCGGGCTCAAGGCCGCGCGGTGGCTGGCGGCGCTGGCGCGGCACCTGGAGCGCCTCTACGGCCTCGGGTTCCACGTCCAGCTGGGTGGCGCCGCCGGCACCCTGGCGGCCTACGGCGAGCGGGGCCTCGAGGTCACGATGCGCCTCGCGGAGGAGCTCGACCTCGACGTGCCGGCGCTGCCGTGGCACGCCGAGCGCGACCTCCTCCAGGAGGTCGCGGCCACCCTGGCCCTCGTCGCAGGCACCTGCGCGACGATCGGGCACGAGCTCGTGCTCCTGGCGCAGGCCGAGGTCGGCGAGGTGACCGACGCGGGCGCCGGCGGCTCGTCCGCGATGCCACAGAAGCGGAACCCCGTCGACGCCACGTTCGCCGTCGCTGCCGGCCGGTCGGCGGCGGCCGCCGCCGCGGCCGTCCTGACCGGTGACCTGCACGAGCACGAGCGGTCCGCCGGCGCGTGGCAGGCCGAGTGGGCGACGGTGCCGCGGCTCGTCGAGTCGACCGTCGTCGCTGCCGCTCGCGCCCGCCGGGCGCTCGAGGGCTGTCGTGTCGACGCGGCCCGGATGCGCGCGAACCTCGACGCGGCCGGGGACCAGCTGGCGGCGGAGCCGCTCGCCGTGGCGCTCACCGCCCACCTCGGCCGCGAGGAGGCGCACGCGCTCGTCGCCGAGCTCGCGACGCGGGCCGCCGCGACCGGGGCCGGCCTGCTCGATCTCGCGCGGGGGACACCAGCCGTCTCCGCGGTGCTGACCGGGGAGGAGCTCGATCGTCTGCGCGATCCCCATGGGTACCTGGGCGTCACGGACGCGCTCATCGACCGGGCGCTCGACCGGTGGCACCGGGTGGCCGTCGGATGAGCGCCGTCGACGTCCACGTCGACGTCACCGGAGCCCCGGGGGCCCCGGTCGTCGTGCTCGTCAACTCGCTCGGGACGGACCACACCATGTGGGACCCGCAGGTCGCGGCCCTGGCCGCTTCCCACCGCGTGGTGCGGTACGACACCCGGGGGCACGGCCGCTCCCCGGTCCCGGACGGGCCGTACCACCTCGACGATCTCGGGAGCGACCTCGTCGCGCTCCTGGACCGTCTCGACGTCACCCGTGCCGCAGGCGTCGTCGGGATCTCGCTCGGGGGCCTCACCGCCCTGTGGCTCGCCGCCCACCATCCGCAGCGCGTGGAGCGGGTCGTGCTGGCGAACACCGCGGCCCGTGTCGGGACGCGTGAGGGGTGGGAGGACCGTGCCGCACTCGTCCGCCGCGAGGGCATGGTGGCCGTCGCGGACACCGTCATCGAGCGCTTCCTCTCCCCCGGGTTCCGTGCCGCCGACCCGGCGACGACGGCGGGGCTGCGCGCCCGACTGCGATCCCTCGACCGCGAGGGCTACGCCGCCTGCTGCGAGGCGCTGGCCACCGCCGACCTGCGGCCCATCGCCGGCGAGGTCGCGGTGCCGGCGCTGGTCGTCGGCGGGACCGAGGACGTGGCCACGCCGGTGGAGGACGCGCAGTGGCTCGCGGACCGCCTGCCGCACGCCGAGCTCGTGGTCCTCCCTGGCGCCGGCCACCTCTCCAGCATCGAGCAGCCGGCGACGTTCACGGCGCAGGTGCTGGCGTTCCTGAGGGGGGCAGCGACGTGACGACCGACGATCCGCGTGACCTGGTCTCGCTCGGCTCGCGCGTGCTCGGCAACGAGGACCAGAGCGACCTCGTCTGGGGTCACCTGTCCCTGCGGGACCCGGACGGCCGCGGTGTCTGGATGAAGCGGTCGACCATCGGCTTCGACGAGGTGGGACCCGACGACGTCCTCCTCGTCGACCGCGCCGGCGACGTCCTCGCCGGCGACGGACGACGCCACGCGGAGTACCCGATCCACACGGAGGTCATGGCCGCGCGCCCCGACGTCGGCGCGGTGGTCCACTCGCACGCACGGTCGGCCGTGGCGTTCGCCTCGCTGGGCGTGCCGCTGCGGCCGGTCTCCCACGAGGGCACGCTCTTCACGCCGCCCGACGTGCCGCGGTTCACGGACACCGGTGATCTCATCGTGACGGCCGCGCTCGGTCGACGTGTCGCCGAGGTCCTCGGCGACCGCAACGCCCTGCTCCTCGTCAACCACGGGATCGTCGTCGCCGCGCCGGACGTCCCGACCGCGGTCACGACGGCGATCCTGCTCGCCCGCGCCTGCGCCATCCAGCTGACGGCCATGGCGGCGGGCGACCTGCGGCACTGGTCGAGCGACGAGGAGGCGCGGGCGAAGCGCGACCACTGCTACCCGCCGGCCCTGCTCCGTCAGGCCTGGGACCACCTCGTGCGGCGTCTGCCGGCCTGACCGCCGCCGGCGGCGTCAGCGGTTGCCGAGGGCGAAGACGCGGAAGTCCCCCCGGACCGACGGGCTTGCCTGGTCGGCGACCGCGTGCAGGGCGCCCCGCCGGGGCCTCGGCTCGCCATCCGCCGGGAGCCCGTCGCGGACCGGCTGCTCGGCCGGGACGCGCAGGGCCACGCGCGAGCGGGGGCGGACGGGGGCGCGGAAGGGCAGGGTGTCGGTCGACATGGGGTTCCACCGGAGGGGTCGGGGACGCTTGTGCACGTTTTCACGAGCGTACCCGACCCGCGCGGGGACACCGGACGTCGACCGGACGAACGGACCCCCGACCGTCCCGCCTCAGACGCGGATGGTCGTGTCGATCCCCGACGGGAAGAGCTCCTCCGGCGTCACGTGCCGCTTGGCGATGCCCTGCTCGGCCGTGTAGCGGAGGAACCGCTCGAGCGTCGGCCGGTTGCGCTCGACGCCGAACGGGAACGGGTCACCGTCGAAGCGCGCGACGAGCTCCTCCGCGAACGGGGGCACCCACGGGAACGGGTAACGCGACACCGCGGGGTCGAGCATCCGCCGGACGCTCGCGTCCTTCGACGCCGTGAACGCGTTCAGGAGGTTGCGCGCCACCCACGGGTGCTCGTCCAGGACCGCTCGCTTCATCGCCAGCAGGTGCATGATCGGCCACACCCCGGTCTCCGCGTGGTACTCGCGCTCCATGG
>JAHWKB010000059.1 GCA_019348115.1 Actinomycetota bacterium
TCGGATCAGCGGCGATCCCGCCCATCGGATCAGCGGCGATCCCGCCGACGCGTCATCGCGGGATCGTGACCCGGGACGGGCAGCTCGCCACCGACGAAGCCCAGGACCTCGACCCCCCGCCCCGTCTCGTCCTCGAGGCGGTGGCCGACCTCGGCGTCCGCCGGCACGAAGGCGAGCCCGGAACCGCCGGCGACGGCCGTGACCTCGACGGCACGCTTCCCCGCGCCCGTCCCCCAGCCCGCGGCCACGCCGTCGTCCACCACCACGCGGGCGAGCCGGCGGCGGGGTCGACCGAGCATCCACATGCGCGCGACCGCCTCCTGGCCGGGGTAGCAGCCCTTGGCGAGGTGGACGTGGGTCGGGAGGAGCCCCAGCTCCTCGGGGAGGTGGGGCGCGGCGATCTCGCGACCCCACCGCGGCTCGCCGGCCGCGACGGCCCAGTCGTCCAGGGCGGCCCCGTCGACACGCTCGGCGCCGGCTGCCTCGAGCCGGGCCAGGGTCTCCTCCAGGGCCGCGCCGTCGCCGACGACATCGGCACCGCCGCCGCGCGCCACGACGACCACGCCGTCGTGCTCGACCGCGTCGCGGTCCCCGGCGAGCCCGGCGGCCTCGAGCACCGCACCGGCGCCCTCGCCGCGCACGGCCACCACGGCGTCGTCCCGGCGCACGAAGCGCGCATCGCTCAGGAACGTCCGGCCGCCGAGCACCTGGACCACCCGGTCGGCGAGCTCGCCGTCCGGGACGAGCAGGAGCAGACGGTCGGCCAGCACGGCCACGTCGAAGACGGCCACCGGGCCGCCGTGGGGGTCGAGGTACATCGCGCCCCGGACCTCGCCGACGGGCACGTCGAGGAGCCGTTGGGTCGTGACGTTCTCGAGGTAGTCCATGCGGTCCGCGCCGGTCACCTCCACGACCGTGGTCGCGGTGGGGCCCAGGATCGTCACTCGGTGGTCCTCTGTCGATGCGTGAGACCGTCTTCGACGCTGCTCAACCGGCGGGTGGGGGTGACGCGGCGTCCCAGCGCGCGGAGCACCGGCACGGGCCGGCGCTCGGGCCTCGCGACGTAGAGGAGCATCCAGCCCGAGACCAGCAGCACGGCCGCGCCACCGAGGGTACGGGTCCCCGCCGCGCCCGTGGCCGGCAGGATCCGGCCCACGGTGACGGCGGCGACGTTCGACAGCGGGCGAGCCTCCGAGCCGGCCGACTGTGCGGCGGCCACGTTCTGGACGACCGCCCCGGGCACGTCGACGACGGTGCGGAAGACGACGACCCGGGTGCCGCCGGCCGGGAGGTCGCCGAGGGCCAGCCCCGACCCCTCGACGAGCCCGTCGCCGACGGGCCGACCGTCGACGGTCGTGGACCCCGGCAGGTACCTCGTCCCCGCTGCCGGCGGGTCGTGGAGGACGACGTCGCCGGCCTCCCCGCTGCCCACGTTCATCACCGAGATCGTCCACGTCACGACCTCGCCGGCGCCGGACACCGCGCTGGGGGTCGAGGTCTTCAGCAGCTGGAGACCCGCCGTGTCCACCACCACGGCCCGCGCGGTGTTGCTGAGGACCGGCTCGCTGCCCTCGAGCGACAGGCCGGCCACCGCGGCGACGGTCTCGCCCGGCCGGGCGTCGTCGCTGACCTGCACCACGAAGCCCAGGACGACCGTCGCGCCAGCGGCGAGCGTGCCGAGCTCGGCCCCGCCGGCGCGGGACGCGAGGGGGTTGCCGTCACCGCTGTCCGCGTCGGGGAGGGCGACAGCGTCGAGGGTGGCGCTGCCCGGGAGGTAGTCGGTGTCGGTCGGCGTCTCGACGGTGACGACGACGCCGGCGGCGTCGGTCGTGGCCCGGTTCGTGACCGTCACCTCGTAGGCGACCCGCTGGCCCACGGCGACGTCGCCGTCGGGCGTCGCCCGGATCGTGACGGAGACGTCGGCGTCGGACACCAGGATGACGTCGGTGACGGCGACCCGGATCCGTGGGTCGCCGGTCGAGCTCGCGCGGAGGACGACCTCGTCCCGGGAGCCCTGGGGCACGTCCGCGGTGTAGTGGACGACCGCGAGGAGACGCAGCTGCTCGCCGGGCGCGAGCGCGAGGGTGCCGTCGACGGCGGGATCGGTCGCGCCGAGGATGCCGTCACCGTCGCGGTCGAGGTGCACGGCGGCCGGCAGGCCGAGCGCCGAGGTCGCGGTCACGGTGACCTCGTCCGGGACGATCCCGGTGTTCGACAGGAGGTGGGGGCGCACCGCGGTCGTGCCGGGGGTGACCGTGAGGTCCGGCGCCGTGGTCAGGTCGAGTCCGTGGTCGCGGCTGACCGGCTGCACGGTGCCGGCGCGGGCGGTCGCCGTGTCCTCGCCGGCCGCGGTCGCGCTGTTCACGATGCTCGACCGGCCCGGATCCTCGAGGGTCTCCACCTCGAAGACCACGGTGGTGGCGGCCCCGGACGCGAGCGTCCCCACGGGCAGGCCGCGCGCCAGCGCGGTCTCACCGTCGACGTCCGCGACCGGCGACCCGTCGCGGCGGGTGCTCCCGGCGACGTAGGAGGTGCCGGCGGGCGTCGCGTCGGTCACGACCACGTCCGTCGCCGGCGAGGTGCCGACGTTGCGGACGGT
Organism: Actinomycetota bacterium; assembly: GCA_019348115.1. Taxonomy (GTDB): domain Bacteria; phylum Actinomycetota; class Nitriliruptoria; order Nitriliruptorales; family Nitriliruptoraceae; genus JAHWJY01. The sequence goes on from JAHWKB010000059.1 coordinate 2,600, forward strand.
CAGCCTGTAGGTGCTGCGCGCCCCGGGCGTGAGGGACAGTGGCGACGCGGTCTTGGTCAGGCGCAGCGCGCCGGACACGACCGTGATGGTGTCGCGGGCGGCACCGGTCCGCTCGGGGTCGAGGCTCGAGGCCGCCGTCACCTCGACGACGTCCGTCGTGTCGAGCGGCGTCCCGGCGGGGACGGTCACGCGGACGACGACGGTCGTGCCCTCGCCGCGGGCCAGGACCGGGGTGCTCGCCACCTCGACGTCGTCGGGCCCGATGTCGCCGTCGCCGTCCCGGTCGGTGTAGATGGCGGTGACCCAGCCCAGGCTGCTGACGGCCGTCAGGGCGAACGCGTCGGTCACGTCGCCCGTGTTCGTGACCGTGTGGGCCAGGTCGGCGAAGCCGCCGGGCACCGCCTGGGCCTCGACGTCGGGGGTGACCGTCACTCCGGGCGTGACCGCCACCGAGTGGACGAGCAGGTCGCTCGTCGCGGTGGCGTCGCCGGCGGACGCCGTGGCCTGGTGCGCCACGGTCGCGTCGGCGGGGACCGGGTCGTCCACCGCAACGGCGTAGGTCAGCGTCACGGCCGCCCCGCCGGGAGCGAGGTCGCCGATGAGGAGCCCGCCATGGACGGAGCTCAAGGGGTTCGGGTCGGTCCGTCCGTCGCTGACGGGCGTGCCGTCGCGTCGGGTGCTGCCGGCGACGTAGCTGGTGTCGCGCGGGGTGTCCGCGACGACCCGGACGTCCTCGGCCGGCTCCTGACCGATGTTCCGGATGAGCACCGTGTACGTGATCCGGGTGCCGGCCGGCGTCGCGGCCGTGGCGTCGGGCGAGGCCGTGAGGACCAGGTCGAGGGCGGGACCCGGCGCGACGGTGTGGGTCTTGCTCGCGCGCGCGGTGGCGGTGGCCGTGGCCGTGGCCGTGGCGCCCGCCGTGACCTGGGCGCCCACGGTGGCGGTCTCCGGCACGGTGACCGAGAACGTCACGAGCACCTCGCCGCCGGGGATGATGCTCGCGATGGCGAGCCCGCCGTTCGCCGACGCGAGCGGGTTGCCGTCGGCGCCCGTGCCGTCCGGGACCCGGACGCCGTCGCGCGTTGCGCTGTCGGGGACGTAGACGGTGCCGGCGGGCGTGCCGGACGCGACCACGACATCGGTCGCGGGGGCGGCCCCGCGGTTGCGGACCGCGACGACGTACGTGATGCGGGAGCCGGGGTTCACGCGGTCGCCCGACGGGGTGGCCGACATGCCGAGCTCGAGGCTCGGCGCGGTGGCGCGAGTCTGTGACGTCGTCCGGGCGCTGACCGTGGGGTCCACCACCGACTGCGCCGTCACGGTCGTCGTGTCGGCGCTGCCGAGCGGGGCGTCGGCCGCCACCTCCACCACGGCGAAGAACCGCAGCGAGGCACCCGGCGCGAGCGGGCCGGACGCCGTGACCGGGGTGATCTCCCGCGTCGGATCCCACGTGCCGTTGCGGTCGTCGTCCCGGACGAGGGACACGCGCCAGCCACTGCTCGACCGGGTCTGCAGCGTGAAGGTGTCGGTGACGTCGCCGTCGTTCCGGACGACGTGCGGGTAGACGGCCTGGCCGGGGCGCGCGACGTCCTCGGTGCCGCCCCCGGTCAGCGAGACCGCCGGCCGCACGTCGACGACGGAGCGGAGCGTCGCGCTCGTGGCGCTCACGCCCTGCTGGCTCGTGGCGGTGGCGACCGCCACGACGGCCTCCCCGTCGAAGACGGGGTCCGCGACCCGCACGCGGAAGCGCACCGTCCGGGACCCGTCCACGTCCAGCATGCCGAGGGACGCGCCGGACACGACCGGGCTCGTCCCGCCGACGTCCGCCACGGTCGTGCCGTCCACGGTCGTGGAGCCCGGCACGTAGACGGTGCGGTCCGGGACGGCCTGTCGCAGCGACACGCCGGTCGCCGCGAGCGTGCCGACGTTCGCGACGGTCGCGGTGTAGGTGATCTCGGTGCCGGCCGTGACGGTCCCGCCCGGGGCCGGCGTGGAGCCCAGGGCGACGTCGAGGACCGGGCTGGCGCTCACGATCTGGGTCACGGACCCGGCGGCGCTGCGGTCGTCGTCCGCCGTCACCGACGCGACGTCGATGAGCGGCGTGCCGTCGTCGACGGCGCCGACCGTCACCTGGAACGAGACCGTCCGCTCGGCGCCGGCGGCGAGCGTGCCGAGGTCGTAGCCGGCTGCGAACGGGTTGGTGGCGCCCGCACCGTCCACCACCGGCGCACCGTCGTCGCGCGCACTGCCGGAGACGTAGGTCGCGTCCGCCGGCGTGGGAGCGGTCACGACCACGTTGGTCGCGTCGGCCCCACCCTCGTTCCGGATGGTCGTCGTGTACGTCACGGTCTGCCCGCGGTCGACGACCGTGCTCGGGGGGTCGGCCACGATGTCCACGACGAGATCCGGCGCGACCGCCTCCGTCACCGCGAACGCCTCGGCGACCGCCGGTGGCTCGGCCTGCGAGAACGCCGCGAGGGTGGTCGTCGCGGCCGCCCCGTCTTCCTCCCCGGGCGGGATGTCGACCAGGACGAGGAGGTGGATGGGCACCTGGTCCGGCGGGATGGTCACGGGGCCCGTGACGACCTCCTCGCCGTCGTCCAGCACCCCGTTCGGCAGGCCGGACTCCCGCACGATCGTGGTCGTCCACCCGAGGTCGGTCGTGGCGGTGAGGTCGAACGTGGTCGTCACGTTCCCGGTGTTGGTCACGGTGTGCGGGTGCACCACGGTGGTGGCCGCCATGCCCGTCCCGGTGCGGTCGCCCGCGACGTCGACGCCGAGGAGGACCTCCACCGTGTGGCTCGTCGCCCACACGACCGGCCCCGCGTTCGCGCCCGTGGCACGGAACACGGCGGTGAGGACCGTGGCGTCCGCGATCGGGTCGTCGACGGTGACCGCGATGGTCACCGTGACGTACTCGTCGGGGTCGAGGTGGCCGAGCGGGATCCCGGTGGTGAGATCGCCGGCCGCGACGGCGGCGCCGGCGACGGTCACCCCGCTCACATCGATCGTGTCCGGGAGGTCGGCGACGAGGACGACGTCGCGCCACGTGTCGGTCGCGTCGGTCCGGTTGCCGACGACAGCCGTGTGGACGATCGTGTCCCCCGGTTCGACGGCGTCACCGTTCGGCGGCGTGGAGGTCAGGTCGGCGTCCGGGAGCGCGGACGACGAGACCGTGTCGCTCGTGGCCGCCGTGGCGCTCCGCGGGTCGCCCTCGGGGTTGCCGGTGGCGGTCGCCGTCGCGGTGACGGTGATGGTCGTGCCGTCCGCCAGGGGGCGGGTGGACGCGACGTCGAAGGTGATGGCCACGGTCGTGCCGGCGCCGACCGACGGGAGGGTCACCGGGAAGGTCGCGTCGGGCATCGCGGTGCTCCCGACGACGATCGATCCGGGGACGACCGTCGCCGCGGTGTCCGGGCCGATCTCGAGCGTCACCACGACGTCCCGCGCCTCGGCGACGGTCGCGTCACCGGCGACGCCGTTCGAGACCTGGATCGCGTAGGGGACGGTGGCGCCCGGCGTCGCGTACCCGGGCCCGGGCTCCCCACCGTCGACGGTCACGCCGATGACCGGCATCGCGACGGTCGCGGTCATGGTGGCCTGACCGGTGGTGACCGTGCCGTCGAGGCGGAGGGTCGAGCCCGTGGCGGTCAGCGTCGTCGTGATGACCTCGCCCCGGTCGCGGCCGGCGGGGACGGTCACGATCGCGACGAGGTCGACGCCCTCACCCGGCTCGAGGGGGCCAGTGGACGTGATGGGGGTGACGAGATCGGCGGCGCGCACGAACCGGACCGACGCCGCCGAGTCGGCCGTCAGCGCGTAGGTGTCGACGATGTTGCCGTCGTTGTCGACGCGGAACGGGTAGTGCAACTCGTCACCGGCCTCACCGGACAACTCGGTGACCGTTCCCGGGACCACAGTGACGAGCGGGGCGTACGCCTGGATGCCGACCGCCACGGTCGCGTCGTCGCCCGGCAGGATGGCCGCGGCAGCCGGGTCGTTGCCGGTCGTCACGATGTAGCGCTCCGGAACGGCCGGGTCGGCGAGGTAGTCACCCGGCGGCAGGTCCGCGAACAGGACCGTCCCCGTGGCGTCGGTTGGCTGGGAGGACTCCAGAACGTCATCGCCGTCCCGGACGCCGTCACCGTCAACGTCGAGGTAGAGCTCGACGGTCCGATTCCCGACCACGGCGCCCACGGGCTCGTCCGGGATGCCGTCCCCGTCCAGGTCCTCGAAGAGGGTGAAGCGGATGCTCGCCGGCCGCCAGTAGCCGATCGCGCCGGCGGCATCGTCCTCGGCCGCCTCGACCGTCACCACGACGGGCTGGTCGGTCGAGCGGACGTAGCCGGTCAGCGCGACCTCGTCGACGATGACGGTGTAGGTGCCGGGGGCGAGCCCCTCGAGGCGGAAGCCGCCGTCGAGCAGTGTCACCGCGGTCGAGGCCACGACGCCGTCCGCGTCGTGGGCCTCGACACCGATCCCTTCGAGTCCAGGTTCGCCGTCCCTGGGTTGCCCGTCGCCGTCGAGGTCGTCCCACACACGGCCGCTGATCGTGGCACCGGCGGCGTAGCCGACGTCGAGCCCCGTCGCGGTCGTGTTGGGTCCGAGCGTCACCGTGTAGCTGCCGTCCCCGATGCCCGCGTCGGGATTGGGTTGGGGGAAGGTGAGCTCCGCGCCCGTGGGGACCGTCTCAGGGACCACCGCGACGGTCCAGGTGTCCGGGGCGAGCTGACCGAAGGTCCACGCGCCGTTCGCGTCGACCACGACGTCGGGTCCGACCTGGGCCCCGTCCCGGTCGAGCAGCCGAACGGCGGCGCCGGCGAGGCCGGGGTCCCCGTCCCCGCTCCGGTCCGCGTCGAGATCGTTGACCACTCGGCCGGCGAGCGAGACCGGCGCCTCCACGCCGAAGAGGTCCTCGGCCCGGACCTGTCCGTCGGTGAGCGTGAATCCGACGACGGTCGGGTTCGCGGTCCGGTCCGGTGTGCCGATGCCGCCCAGATCGCCGAGGTCGAGCGAGTAGTCGCCGGGGACGAGGTCGGCGAACACGGCACGACCGTCCCCGTCCGTCACGACCGTCCAGCTGTACGACGTGCCCGCGAGCGAGATGACCGCCGGCACGCCCGGGAGGTCCGGCTCTCCCGCGTCGCGGGTGCCGTCGCCGTTCAGGTCGTTCCACACGCGGGCGGTGGCGGAGGTCCCCGCGTCGAAGCCAAGGTCGGCACGCGCCACCTCGGTCGGGTCGAGGACGACGTTCACCGGGTTGCCGGTCGTCGCGACGGCGCTGGGCGCCGGGAGGGTCGCGGTCACGACGCGCACCTCGTACGTGTCATCCACGAGGGCGCCGAAGGCGTAGTTCCCACGGCCATCCGTGATGGTCGAGGACACCACCGCGCCGTCGCGGAGCAGCTCCACCGTGACACGGGCATAGGTGGGCTCGTCCGGCTGGCCCGGAACCCCGGCGCGGATGGCCCCGTTCCCGTCCACGTCGTTCCAGACGGTCCCGACGATGTCGCCACCGAGGTCGTAGCCGATGTCCACCGTGTCGACGACTCCGGCGGGACCGACCGTGCCATCGCGCACGCTGGACGGCGACGTCTCCGTCCCGGCGCCGGTGGGGAGCCCGCCGTTGACGACGACGATGTACCGCCCGGGCTTCAGACCCGCGAGGACGTAGCTGCCGTCACTGGCGGTGGTGGCGGTGATGCCAGCGGTCCCTCCGTCCTGCGGGAGCGCCTCGAGGATGACCCCGCCGATCCCGGGCTCTCCGGTCGTGTGCCTCCCGTCGCCATCGAGGTCGTTGAAGACCAGGTCGCCGATGGACCCACGCAGGTCCACCGCCACGTCGGCCACCGGCGCGGTCGTGGAGCCGGCCACCGTGACGGTCACGGCGTCGGGCGCCGGCGCCGTCGCGGGATCGGTCGGGTCGAAGCGGAGCTCGTAGGTGCCGCCGACGAGCTCGTCGAAGCGGTAGTCGCCGCTGGTACCGGTGGTCACCGTGGCCAGGAGGTCGGAGGTGATGGGATCGACCAGCGAGACGATCACGCCGGTCAGCCCCGTCTCGTCGCCGTCCTCCCCGCCGTCGCCGTCGAGGTCACCGAACACGTGCCCGGCCACGGTCGCGAAGCGGTAGCCGATGTCGCTCGCGGTCACGATCCCGGCGGTGGTCGACGCGTCGATCGTCTGGGGCTCGTTGGCCGTGGTCAGGCGCCCCCCGGGCGGGTCGGTGACCGTCACGGTGTAGGTGCCGCGCCGGAGGTTCCCGACCGACCAGTCACCGTTGGGGTCGGTGGTGGCCGGCGCGGACCAACCGCTGCCGTCGGTGATCTGGAGCCCCACACCCGCGAGCCCGGGGTCGTCGGGGTCGCGATCGCCCAGGCCGTCGCGGTCGCTGAAGATGGTCCCCGCGAGGGTGACCGAGGCGTCGATGGCGATCTGCACGGTCCGGGTCCCGCCGGCGGTCGTGGTGAACGGGGCGGAGAGGTCGGTCACGACGGTCGCCCCGGACGGGACCGTGGCGGGGTCGAGCGCCAGGGAGTGGTCGCCGTGCGGGAGACCGCCGACCGAGTACAGGCCCTTCGTGTCGGTCGTGTCCGAGGGACCGCCGTCGACGACGATCCTCACCCCGGAGAGGGGAGTGTCCCCGCTCTCCGGCTCGTACGTTCCGTCGCCATCGAGGTCATCGAAGACGGAGCCGCCGATCGTGGTGGCGCCGGCGTACCCGAACCTCCACTCGTCGGAGATCTCTCCGTCGGTGGCGATGGTCACCGTCCACATGTAGGGGTCGGCGGTGGCGCCGGCGGTCGTCGTGCTGGCGAGCCCGACCGGAAGGTCTCCGCTCGGCACGAACCTCACGGTGTAGGTGCCCGGCGTGAGATCGGTGAAGAGGAGGGCGCCGGTGGCGTCGGTGGTCCGGGTGACCGTCGTCGTCGCCGGGTCCGGCCCGGCGAGCTCCACGGTGACCCCGGCGAAGCCCGGATCCGTGCCCGCGTCGTCGCTCCGGTCGACGTCGAGGTCGTTGAAGACCCGCCCGGCGATCACCGCCAGCGACTGGACCCCGAGGTCCGGCGCGGTGACGGTGTCCGCACGGCCGAGGGAGAACACGAAGGGGCCGTTGGTGGTCCGCGCACCGAACGGCAGGCTTGCCGGGTCGACGGCGAGGGACACGTCGCCCGGCGGCATCCGGAGGGTGTAGCTGCCGTCGACGTCGGCGGAGACGGCCGCGACCGCAACGGTGGTGTCGCTCCGGTCGACCAGTCGCACGGTGATCCCGGCGAGGTGCGGCTCGCCACCGTCGCGGAAGCCGTCGCCATCGAGGTCGTTCCACACCCGGCCCGAAACCGTCGCGCGCCCGTCGTAGCCGAGGTCGCTGCCGCCGCGGTGGACCGCGCCGTCGAGGGTGAAGACCAACGGGTCAGGAGTGGGCGAACCGGCGACGGGGCCGGTGGGGTCCGCCGCTGGGACCGTGACGGTGGCTTCACCTGAGGGCAGCCCGTCAACCAGGTAGCGGCCGTCGACGTCGGTGGTCGCGGTGGCCGTCACGGTGCCGACCGTCGCGTTCGTGACGCTGACGGTGACGGTGACGTCGCGCAGGAGCGGGTCTCCGCTGTCGAGGACGCGGTCACCGTCGAGGTCGTCGAAGACGGTGCCTCCGACGGACGCGAACCGGTAGCCGATGTCGACGGTGCCTCCCGTCGAGGCGACCGCAGCATCCGTCGTCACGCCGGCGCCGGCCGGCACGTCGGCGGTCACGGTCAGCCCAGACGTCTCACTGGTCCAGAACGAGTACGCGCCGGGAGCGTCGGTCGTCGCCCTCTGGAGAACGCTGCCACCGGAGGAGAGGGTGACACCCATCCCCGCCTCGACGGGCTCGACGCCCTCGTCCCACGTGGCGTCGCGGTCGTCGTCGACGAACACCGTGCCGGTCACCTGGATGCCGGCGGGACGGGCGCACACGAGACCCACGATGCTGGAAGCGGTGGCGGTGGCGTGGAGCGCGGCGGTGCCGGTGCCGAGGTCGACCCTCAGCACCGAGCCGGCCGGGGAGCCGGCATCGCCGGTCGACGCGAACAGCTGCCCTCCGGCGTCGAGGGACAGACCGTGGACTCCCGTGACCGGCGTTGGGGTCCCGCCCTCGACGTGGAGAAGGACGGGGCCGATGACGGCCGTGCCCGATCCCGATCGATCGGTGGTGAAGAGCACGTCGCCATCGGGGTGGCCCGCCGCGAACAGGAGCCTGCCGGAGGGGAGCACCTCGACGTCCCCGACGCCCGACGTCCCGGTCGGCAGGGCGAGCTGGACCGCGGCGGAGAGCGGCGCACCGGTCCAGCCGTCGACCTGACGGAGCTTGCCGTTGGACGCCACGACCCACGTCTCGAGGGTGCGCGGATCGACGGCGACCCCGGTGAGCTGTCCGGTGTCCGCACCCGCCAGCACGTCGTAGGCGAGGGTGAAGGCACCGGTGGACGGGTCGACCGTGCCCACGGTCCCCGTCCGGGTGGCGAGCATCTTCCCGTCCGGCCGCCACGCGAGGCCGCCGTAGTTGCCACCCGACAGCATCGGGCCGGCCGAGACTCCTCCAGCCGGGGCGACCGTCAGCAGACGGTCGACGGCGTCGTCCAGCGCCACGCAGCCCCCGGGATCGGCGGCCGCGGGTCCGAGCGCGGCCGTCAGGGCGGCCACGGGTTGGAGCAAGGACAGGGTCACGACCGCCGCGACCGCGCGGCGGGGGGACCGCAGGCGGAGCCTGCAGCGACGGGAAGGCGCGGAGAGCACCACCCCGGGGACCCCCTCGGCGGCGTGGACGGAGCGACCCAGCGGGGCTTCGGCCGGGACGAAGGACCTGACGACGGACCTAACGAACGATGCTACGTCCGGTTCTTCGACACCCCCATGGGGCGACTGAACCCTCTTCCGTCCGGGATGCCCGTTTCCCTACGCGAGCAGGGTGCGCGCGATCACCATCTTCTGGATCTCGGTCGTGCCGCCGCCGATCGTGGCGAGCTTCGCGTCCCGGAGGCCCCGCTCGACGTGGAACTCGGTGGTGTACCCCCAGCCGCCGTGGATCTGGATGGCGTCGAGGGCGCTCTCGACCGCGACCTCGCCCACGTAGG
>JAHWKB010000240.1 GCA_019348115.1 Actinomycetota bacterium
TCGCGCGCGATCACGGACGCGATGGCGAGCTACCTCCGCTCCCTCGGTGGCGAGATCCACACGGGCGTCCGCGTCCGGCGCCTCGCCGACCTGCCGCGGGCGCGCGTCGCCCTCCTCGACCTGACACCGCGGCAGATCGTCGACATCGCCGGCGACGAGCTGCCTCCCCGCGTCCGGAGCGCCTACGAGGGGTGGCGGTACGGCGGGGCCGCGTACAAGATCGACTACGCGGTCGAGGGCGAGGTGCCCTGGACCGCCGAGCCCGCCCGCCGCGCCGGCACGGTGCACCTCGGAGGGCCGTTCGAGGAGGTCGCCGCCGCGGAGCGCGCGGTCGCCGCGGGGCGCGTCCCCGACAGCCCGTTCGTGCTGGTCGCGCAGCAGCATCTCGCGGACCCCTCGCGGTCGGCCGGGAACGTCCACCCGCTGTGGGCGTACGCCCACGTCCCGAACGGCTACGACGGCGACCTCACCGACGCCATCGACGGTCAGATCGAGCGCTTCGCCCCGGGGTTCCGGGAGCGCGTGGTAGCCCGCCACGTGTGGTCCCCGGCGGCCCTCGAGGCGCACAACGCCAACTACATCGGCGGCGACATCGCCGGAGGCTCCCACGGCGGACTCCAGCTCCTCGGGCGGCCCCGCATCAGCACCGACCCGTACTGGACCGGCGTGCCGGGCCTCTACATCTGCTCGTCGTCGACGCCCCCGGGCGGGGGCGTGCACGGCATGTGCGGGGCCAACGCCGCCCGCTCCGCCCTCGAGGCACTCCGCGGCTGACGTGCCGCGGCGGGCTCACCCCTGCCCGAGCTTGCGGAAGTCCCAGCTCGCGATCGCGTCGGCGGGGCTCAGCTCGATCCAGGTGTGGCTCGCCATCAAGGGCATGGGCTCGTCGGTGCCGAGGTACTTCCGCCCGAACGCCTGGCGCGCCGGCAGCGTGTCCTCCGGATCGACGAACCGCACCGTGACCGGGCACGACAGCCCCCGGAGCTCGTCGTAGGTCTCGCCGGCGTCGACGGTCAGCGCGCTCTTCGCGCCGGCGCGGAGCAGGCGCGTGCGCTTGGAGCGCTCGAGGTTGTTGACGTGGAAGCGGCCGTCGAGCCACACGAACCACAGCGGCACGACGTGGGGCCAGCCGTCCTCGGCGACGGTCGCGAGCCGCAGCACGCGCTCCCTCGACAGGAACGCGTCGACCTCCTCGGCGGTCATGCGGAGCTTCGAGCGTGCGACGACCACCGTGCCTCACGGGTCGGGGACGCCGAGGCTACGGTGCCGCCATGCCCGAGCACACCCCACCTCCCGAGCGCGACCTCTTCGACGCGCCCGAGGCATCCCCGGCCTACCGGCGACCGCTGGCGATCGGCGGCTTCGTCCTGGCGGTGGTGTCGCTGTTCCTGCTGCCGGTGCTCACGGGCGTGCTCGGCATGGTCGCCGGCCTGTCCGCGCACGTGAAGGGCGACCGGCTCGGCTTCCCGGCGGCGTTCACCGCCGGGGTCTGCATGATCCTCGGGATGGGGCTCGAGTTCCTGATCAACCGGTAGCCGGGTCTCGGCGACCCGCTCCTACGAGAGGGTCTTCCCGGCGCACTTCAGGGCCTCGCAGGCCTCGACGACGCGCGAGGCCATGCTCGCCTCGGCCGACTTGCCCCAGCTGCGGGGGTCGTAGGTCTTCTTGTCGCCGACCTCGCCGTCGACCTTCAGCACGCCGTCGTAGTTCCTCATCACGTGGTCGACGATCGCGCGGGTGAAGGCGTACTGGGTGTCGGTGTCGATGTTCATCTTGACGACGCCGTAGCCGAGCGCCTCGTGGATCTCCTCGATGGTGGAGCCGGACCCGCCGTGGAAGACGAGGTCGAGCGGCTTCGCGCCGGCCTCGAGGCCGAGCTTGGCGACGACGGTCTCCTGCCCCTCCTTGAGGATCTCGGGGCGGAGCTTCACGTTGCCGGGCTTGTAGACGCCGTGGACGTTGCCGAACGTCGCGGCGAGGATGTAGCGGCCGTTCTCGCCCGTGCCGAGGACGTCGACGGTGCGCTCGAAGTCCTCGTTCGTCGTGTAGAGCTTCTCGTTGATCTCGTTGGCGACGCCGTCCTCCTCGCCGCCGACGACGCCGACCTCGAGCTCCATGACGATGTTGGCCTTGCGGCACTCCTCGAGGAGCTCCTCGGCGATCTTGAGGTTCCTGTCCAGCGGGACGGCGGAGCCGTCCCACATGTGGGACTGGAACAGGGGCAGCTCGCCGTTGGCGACGCGCTCCTGGCTGATGGCGATCAGCGGGCGCATGAAGCCGTCGAGCTTGTCCTCGGGACAGTGGTCGGTGTGCAGGGCGATGTTGACCGGGTACTGCTCGGCGACCTCGTGCGCCATCTTCGCCATGGCGACGCCGCCGATGACCATGTCCTTGCTCTGCGCGCCGGCGAAGTAGGCGGCGCCGCCCGTGGACACCTGGATGATGCCGTCGCTCTCCGCCTCGGCGAACCCGCGCAGCGCCGCGTTGAGCGTCTGCGAGGAGGTCACGTTGATCGCCGGGTAGGCGAACTCGCCGGCCTTGGCCCGGTCGAGCATCTCGGCGTAGGTGTCTGGCGTCGCGATCGGCATGCGGAGGTCCCTCGGGTCGACGGAGGCGGTGTGGCAGTGGCGGGGGTCGCGGCCACCGGTCGCGTCGAGCATAGGCTCGGCCGCTCGTGCACCGCGTCCGCCGGCCGTCGGCGAACGGTCGGAGGATCGGGTGGAGGTGGCGACGACGCTGGCGCAGACGACGGACGCCGGGACCCAGGGGCTCACGGGCCTCGTGGGCTGGGTCGCGGACGTCATCGCCGCGCTCGGCCCCGTCGGGGTCGGCCTCCTCGTGGCCCTCGAGAACGTCTTCCCGCCGATCCCGAGCGAGGTCGTCCTCCCGTTCGCGGGCTTCCTGAGCGGTCGGGGTGGCGCCCCGCTGTGGCTCATGGTGGTGGCGGCGACGGTCGGCTCGGTCGCGGGCGCCGTCGTCCTGTACGAGACCGGTCGGCTGCTCGGTGCCGGACGGTCGCATCGGCTCCTGTGCCGTCTGCCGCTGGTCGAGGCCGAGGAGGTCGACCGGGGGTTCGCCTGGTTCGAGCGTCACGGCAAGCTCGCCGTCTTCACGGGCCGGTTCCTCCCGTTCGTGCGCAGCGTGATCTCGCTGCCGGCGGGGACCGAGGGCATGTCGCGTGGGCCGTTCCTGCTCCTCACCGCGCTCGGGTCGGGGCTCTGGAACACCATCTGGGTGACGGCCGGCTACGTGCTCGGCCGGCAGTGGCACTCCGTCGGCCGCTACTCCGATGTCCTCAACATCTCGCTGGTCGGGGTGACGCTCGCGCTCCTCTCACGCTTCGTCTGGCGGCGCCGCGATCGCCTCGGCGCGTAGGCTCGGCGGTCCGGGCCGCGCAGCAGGCGCCGGCCGACCCGTCGCACCCGCCCCGCGGGGAGGAGTAGCCCACCATGGCCGTCATCAAGACCATCGACCTCGTCGGCGTGTCCACCGAGTCGTGGCGCGACGCCGCCCAGAAGGCGCTCGAGGAGGCCAGCAAGACCCTGCGCGGGGTCGAGGGCTTCAACGTCCTCGACACCTCGGCCGTGGTCGAGGACGGGCGCATCAGCGAGTACCACACCCACATCCGCATCAAGTTCCGCATCGCCCGCTGA
>JAHWKB010000060.1 GCA_019348115.1 Actinomycetota bacterium
TGTCGAGGTCCTTGGAGAACTGCTTGCCGATGCGCTTGCCGACCATCTTGCTGCCGAGCGGGAAGAAGGACCCCGGGTCGGTCTCGAGGCTCGCGTCGACCTGCGTGCCGCCGTCCTCCTCCGAGAGCCGGAAGTCGAAGCCGAGGTGGAACGGCTCGTCGCCCGAGAACGCGTAGTGGGTGCCGGGCTCCCAGGCGGTCACGGTCGAGCGGGACTCGAAGTCCATCCCCAGGAAGCCGGCCTTGGTGATCAGCACGCGCCCCTCGCCCGGCTCGCCCTCCGCGCGCACGGACTTCGCCGCGCTCACGAGCTCGGGCCCGTTGCCGGGATCGGTGATGTAGCCGAACACCTCGTCCGGCGACATGCCGGTGATGTGCCGGGTCTCCTCGAAGCGCTGCACGTTCCGTCCCTCTCTCCGGTCCCGGCCGAGGCTACGCGGACGGCGAGGAGGCGCGCTGCGGGATCAGTCGTCCTGCCGGTGGAGGTCCGCGTCGGCGATGGCGACCGCGGTGGTCGTCCCGGAGACCCCGGCGGAGACGTGCACCTTCGAGCTCGGGGCGAGGACGGTCTCGCCGCGGAGGGCACGGCGGAACTCGAGCAGCAGCGAGGTGAGCTGACCGGCCATGTCGGAGCCGAGCTCGGTCTTCTCGACGTACGCGAACGCACCCGCGGCGATCGACGGTGCGGCCTCCTGGCGGGCCTGCAGGGCGGAGAGCACCACGACCATGGAGCGCGGGGACGAGGTCACGATCTTCGGCAGCGCCTCGCGACCGTCGACCTCGGGCATCATGAGGTCCAGGAGCACGACATCGGGGGTGTGCTGCGCGGCCAGCTCGATCGCGTCGCGGCCGTTGGCGGCCTCGGCGACGACCTTGAACGCGCCCGACCGCTGCAGCCCGATGCGGATCAGGGTGCGGAGGTCCTCCTCGTCGTCCACGAGCAGGACGGTGGCGGGATCGTTCCCGTCGGGGAGCCCCCCATCGTCCGTCGTCACCCGTGGAACCCTCTTCGTCGTGTCCGTCATCCGCGTCGCGGACCGCGGGAGCGTGCCTACTGTACGCAAGGGTCTGCGACCGCGCGTGCCCGGCGTGCACACAGGCAGGAGCCCCTCACCTCCAGTAGCGTCCGGCGGGGCCCGGAGGATGCGGTGGACACCGATCCGGACAGTTCGGGCGCTCAGCGCATCGGCGGTGCGACTAGTCTCCGTGGCCCGTCGAAGGACACGCCCGTGGAGCTCCCCGGCCTCCCGCACCTCCGGTCCGGCAAGGTCCGTGACCTCTACGAGGTGGACGACGACCACCTGCTCCTGGTGGCGTCCGACCGGGTGTCGACCTACGACGTCGTCCACCCCACGCCGATCCCGGACAAGGGCCGCGTGCTCACGGGCATCTCGGCGTTCTGGTTCGCACACCTCGCCGACGTCGTCCCCAACCACCTCGTGTCGACCGACGTCGATGCCTTCCCGTCGGCCGCGCAGCCGTACCGCGACCAGCTCCGGGGCCGCGCGATGCTCGTGCGGCGCGTCGAGGTGGTGCCGTTCGAGTGCGTCGTCCGCGGCTACCTCGCCGGCTCCGGGTGGCGGGAGTACCAGGAAGGCGGCGCGGTGTGCGGGGTGGACCTGCCGGAGGGTTTGCAGGAGGCGTCGGAGCTCCCGGAGCCCATCTTCACGCCGGCGACGAAGGCGGCGGACGGGGAGCACGACGAGAACGTGCCGTTCGAGGCGATGGTCGATGCGCTCGGGAGCGGGCTGGCGACCACGCTCCGGGAGCTGTCGATCGCGCTGTACCGGCGCGGGCGTGACCACGCCCGCGACCAGGGCGTCATCCTCGCGGACACGAAGTTCGAGTTCGGCCTCCTCCGGGACCGGGTGGTGCTCGCCGACGAGGTGATGACGCCCGACTCCTCCCGGTACTGGCCCGCCGACACGTGGGAGCCGGGCTCCAACCCGCCGAGCTACGACAAGCAGTTCGTGCGCGACTACGCCACGTCCACGGGGTGGACCAAGGCGCCCCCGGCACCGGCGCTCCCGCCGGATGTGGTGATGGCGACGCGGGACAAGTACGCCGAGGTCTACGAGCGCATCACCGGCCGGTCGTTCGAGGCGCTCCTGCGCGGTGAGCTCGCCTGACCCGCCCGGAAGGTCGGTTCCCCTCCCCGCCGCTGCCGTTCGTCCGTGGGGCGCGCGTGCGACCCCGGGCTGTCGCTGGTCCGTTGGAAACGCAACCAACCAGCGACGGAAGAGGATCTCCATGGCCAGCATCGGCATCGTCTACTACTCCATGTACGGGCACACCACCGAGATGGCCCGGACCCTCAAGCAGGGCATCGAGAAGGACGGTGGCGAGGCCCACCTCCGGCTCGTGCCGGAGCTCCTCCCGCAGCAGCTCATCGAGGACCAGGGCGTCGCGACCGTCGACCAGCTCGACGACGTCGAGGAGGCCAGCGTCGACGAGCTCCCCGGCTTCGACGGCATCATCTTCGGCTCGCCGACCCGCTTCGGGAACCGCGCGGCCCAGCTGTCGAACTTCCTCGACCAGACCGGGCCGCTGTGGCAGGCCGGGGAGCTCCACGGCAAGACCGCCGGGTTCTTCACCGGCGCCGCCACGATGCACGGTGGGCACGAGAGCACGATCCTGACGATGTCCACCTACGCCATGCACCTCGGCATGGTCATCGTCCCCGCCGGCTACGCGCTCGGCGAGACGATGGGTGCGACGCGCACGGGTGGGTCGCCGTACGGTCCGACGCACTGGTCGCCGCAGGGAGGCACCAAGGACGGCCTGTCGGACGACGAGTCCCAGATCGCCCTCTCGTACGCCCAGTGGTTCCACCAGGTGACCGAGAAGCTCGCCGCCTGACCGACCACCTCCCGACCCGGTCCCCCGTGGCCGGCCGCGTGGCAGACTCGCGGTCGGCACGGGGGGTCGTGGTGAACGAGTGGCTGGGACCCGTCGGTCGCGAGCTGCGCGAGGGTGTCGGCGCCGAGCTCCGGGCCGACGCCGAGGAGACCGAGCGCCTGGTCGCGCTGGCCGCCCGGCGCCGGCGCACGCTCGGCGACGTCGCGGCCTCGCTCCTGGCCCGTGGCGACCGCGTCGCGGTGGATGTCCCCGGCCGTCGCTTCACCGGCACCGTGGTGCACGCCGGCGAGGACCTGCTCCGGTTGCGCGCGGCCGGAGGACCCGTCGACGTGAACCTCCGTGGTCCCGTCCGGCTGACGGTGGTCGAACGTGCGACCGCCGGCGGCGCCGAGCGCTCGGCCGGCGCGCCGTCGTTCCGGTCACGGCTGTCCGAGCTCGAGCTCGAGGGCGCGACCGTCGAGCTGGGGGACGGTGGGGACGGGCTCGTCGGCCGCATCGACGTGGTCGCCGTCGACCACGTGGTGCTGATCGATCCCACGGGGGCCGAGCGCTACGTCGCGCGGGCGGCCGTCACCTACGTGCGCGTCCGTTGAGGGGCAGGCTCAGGCGAGCGAGATCGCCCGGCCCTCGGCCAGCGCCTCCACGATGCGGGCCGCGCCCACGATCTGCGCCCCGTCGATGACGTCGTCGCCGGTGATGCCGCGCTTGGTCGTGCAGGCGGAGCACAGCCACAGCTCGCCGCCGGCGTCGAGGAGCTGCCGGACGAGGTCGACGAGCGGCGGCATGCCCTCCTCCTCGATGGTCTCGGCGTAGCCCGGCGTGCCGATGCGCACGGCCTCGCTCGTGCAGACCACGGTCGCACGCTTGCCGCTGATGGCCGCGACGCTGCCAGCGATGAACGGGACGGTCGCACGCTCGGGCTCGGCCGCCCCGTGCGAGCAGGGGAACAGGAAGCGTTCGTCGGACACGGCGGGCTCCGGGGGTCGGGGTCGGGAGGAGGACCGTAGGCGCTGGCGGGGGGCGGCGACGCTCGTAGCCTCTGGAGACGTCCGCCCGACCCCCATCCGGGAGAGGTCCGTGCCCGTCCCCACCCACCGTCCGCTCGTCGTCCGGGGGCCGCTGGCCCAGCCCGACGGGCCGACCGCCGCCGACGGGACCGTCCTCCTCGAGGAGGGACGGGTCCGCTACGCCGGGCCGGCCACCGACGCTCCGAAGGCGCCGGACCACGCCCTCGAGCTGGAGGTCGAAGGGACGATCGTCCCGGGGCTGATCGACGCGCACGTGCACCTGACCTGCGACGGTGGGCCGGACCTCCTGGCCGAGGTGGACGGCCGTGGGCCGGCGGAGCTCACCGCCAAGGCGCTCGCCAACGCGTGGCGGAGCCTCGCCCGCGGCGTCGTCGCCGTCCGGGACCTGGGCGCCCCCTGCGGGGAGGCCGTCGCCGTGGCGAACGCCGTCAGGTCGGGGCGGCTGCGTGGACCCGAGGTCGCGGCCGCCGGCCGCGCCCTCACGGCGCCCGGCGGGCACATCCCCTACCTCGGCCGTGTCGAGCAGGGCGTCGACGCCATGGCGCGGGCGGCGACCGAGGAGCTCGCCGCCGGGGCCGTCGGCATCAAGCTGATCGCGACCGGCGGGGTGCTCACCCGCGGCGTCCCCATCGGCAACGTCGCCTACGACGAGGACGAGCTGGCCGCGGCATCGCGCGTCGCACGGGAAGCCGGGGCGTGGGTGGCGGCCCACGTCATCGGCCTCGAGGGGACCAAGCGCGCCGTCCGCGCGGGCGCGACCACCATCGAGCACGCCACCTTCGTCGACGACGAGGCCGTCGACCTCATCCGCGATCGCGGCGTGGTGACGGTCGGGACGCTGAGCGCGCTCCACGCGATCGTGCGGCACGGCCGGGCCGGGGGGGTGCCGGAGGAGTCCGTCCTCAAGGCCGAGTCGGTCCTCGACGTCCACACCGACTCCCTCCGCCGCGTGGCCGACGCGGGGCTGCCGCTCGCCACGGGGACCGACGCCGGCACCCCGTTCAACCCCCACGGTGGGGTCGCCACGGAGGCCCGGCTGCTCGTGCAGGAGATCGGGGTCCCGCCCGCCGCCGCCTTCCGGGCCGCGACCGTCGACGCCGCACGCTGCCTGCTGCGCGACGACCTCGGGCGCCTCGTCCCCGGTGGTCCCGGCCACCTGGTCGTCGTCGACGGCGACCCGCGGGACGACGTGACCGCGCTCGAGCGGGTCCGTGCCGTCGTGTGGGGCGGCCTGCCCATCGACGTCGGTCTCGCGAACCTCCTCCCGCTCTCGTAGGGTCGCGGCCCCCCGCCGAACGCACGTGGGTCGCGGTCACGCCGAAGGCACGCGCGTCCGAGGCTCGCCTGCCTCCGTTCCCCCCACACCCGAGGTCCTCCCAGAATGCACCCAACCGCCCGGCGCCGCCGTGTCCGCTCGGCCTCCGTCCCGGCGCTCCTCGTCGCCCTGGTCGCGACCGCCTGCGTCGGCGGCGACGACGCGCCGGTCGAGGACGGTGCCACGGGGACCGAGGCCGCGGACAGCGCGGGGGAGCCGACGCCCACCGCGGGCCCCACGGCGACGAACGAGCCGGACGGCGTCCTCCAGCTCGGCTACGTGCTGCCCGAGAGCGGGCCCCTCGCCCTGCTGGGCCCGCCGCAGGTCGGCGCGCTCGAGATGGCCGTGGCGGAGATCAACGACGCCGGCGGGGTGCTCGGGGAGGAGGTCTCGGTGTCCGCCGGCGACGAGGCGGGGGACCCGACGGTCGCCGCCCAGACCGCGGACCGCCTCATCGGTGAGGGTGTCGACGCCATCATCGGCGCCGCGGCGTCGAGCATGTCGCTCGCCATCGTCGACGCGGTCACCAACGCCGGGGTGGCGCAGTGCTCCGGGTCCAACACCTCGCCCACGTTCACCGGCTACGACGACGCCGGCCTCTACTTCCGCACGGCCCCGACGGACCTGCTGCAGGGCCGGGTCCTCGCCCGCACCATCCGCAAGGACGGGAACGACAACGTGGCGATCGTGGCGCGCGCGGACGACTACGGCCAGGGGCTGATGAACGCGACCCGGACGGCCCTCGAGGAGCAGGGGGCGACGGTGTCCGGCACGGTCGTCTACGACCCGGAGGCGGCGAGCTTCGAGGCCGAGATCCAGCAGCTCACCGCGGCGGAGGCCGACACCGTCGTCCTCATCTCCTTCGAGGAGGGCGCGGACATCCTGGCGGCGATGATCGCGGCCGGCATCGGGCCCGGGAAGCTCGCCGTCTACGGGGCCGACGGCCTGCGCTCCAGCCACCTCGCCGGCCTCGTCGACCCGACGGACCCGGCGGTCCTGGCCGGCGTCCGTGGCACCGCGCCGGCGGTCGGGATCTCGGCCGAGTTCCTCGAGCGCTACCGCGAGCGCTCGGGGCTCGAGGACGCCACGTTCGCTGCGCAGGTCTACGACTGCACGATCCTGCTCGCCCTGGCGGCCGAGGCGGCCGGCTCCGACGCCGGCGTCGACCTCGCCGCGCGCGTGGTCGAGGTGTCCCGCGGCGGCACGAAGTGCACGTCGTTCGCGGAGTGCAGGGACCTGCTGGGCCGGGGCGAGGACGTCGACTACGACGGGGCGTCGGGGGCGGTGGACCTGACGGACGAGGGCGAGCCCGAGGTCGGCCACTACGAGGTGTGGACCATCGGCGTCGACGGCCAGGTCAGCACGGAGAGCACCACCGAGGTCGCGCTCGGCTGAGTGTGGGGGCGTGCCCGCGACGTGGTCGTACCCGGGGGTGGGGTCGAGGGGAGCCGGTAGGCTCGTCGCCCACCCAGCGGCCGAGAGCAGCGAACCCAGGGGACGCGCGTGATCCTTCCCGAAGCGACCCTCAACGTGCTCGTCCTGGCAACGACCGTCGCGGTCGTGCTGCTGCTCGTCATCGTCGTCGTCCTGGCCGTCCGGCTGGCCAAGCTCCGCTCCGCGTACGCGTCGGCCCTCGACCCGGCGCGCCGCGAGGACCTCTTCCAGGCCGTCCAGCGGCAGGCCGACGACCTCGACGGTCTGCGCAACGACCTCGGCATCGTCCACGAGAACACCGAGCAGCTCCGCACGCTCGTGTCCGACACCGTCAGCCGGGTCGGGATCATCCGCTACGACGCGTTCGCGGACATGGGCGGGGCGTTGTCCTTCTCGGCCGCACTGCTCGACGAGCACGGCCACGGCGTCGTGATCAGCGCCATCAACGGCCGCTCCGAGACCCGCGCCTACGCCAAGCCGATCGTGTCGCGCGACAGCGAGTACAACCTCTCGCAGGAGGAGCACGCCGCCATCGACGCCGCGATGTCCGGGAGCAAGGGCACCTCCGGCGCTGCCGTGCCGTCCCGTCGCGGCCGACGGAGGGACGCCTCGTGACCGTCGCGTTCCTCGGCCCGGAGGGGACGTTCACCGAGACGGCCGCGCGCCTCATCACCGGGGGCGAGGAGGAGCTCGTCGCGCTCGGTGACATCACCGAGGTCCTGCGCGCCGTCGAGGCTGGCGAGGTCGAGCGGGGCGTGGTCCCCATCGAGAACACCCTCGAGGGCTCGGTCAGCGCGACCCTCGACGCCCTCGCGTTCGACACCGAGCTCCTCGTCGAGGCCGAGCTCGAGCTGCCGGTCGCGCTCGTGGTCGCCACCGCCGTCGGCTCGGGGCTCGAGGGGGTCGAGGCCATCCACTCCCACCCCGTGGCGCTCGCCGCCTGCCGCCGGTGGATCGCGTCGAACCTCCCCGGGGTCGAGCGCGTGCCGGCCGCGTCGACGGCCCGCGCCGCGCAGCTCGTCGCCGAGGACGGCCGTCCGGGCGTCGCCGCGATCGTGAACCCGCTCGCGGCCGAGCGCTACGGCCTCGAGGTCGTCGCCCGCAACGTCGCCGACGCGCAGGGCAACTCCACGAGGTTCATCGTCGTCGGCCGGGCGCTGTCCGAGCCGACCGGCTGGGACAAGACGTCGATCGTGGTCTTCATCGAGGAGAACCGCCCCGGCGCCCTCCTCCAGCTCCTCGAGATCTTCGCCGAGCGCGACCTGAACCTCACGAAGATCGAGTCGCGGCCCACGAAGGACGAGCTCGGCGAGTACTGCTTCTTCCTCGACGTGGAGGGCCACCTCGCCGGCGAGCGTGTCGGTGACGCGCTCGCCGCGGTCCACCGCACGCACCGGGCGGTGAAGTTCCTCGGCTCCTACCGCCGCTCGGGGGCGCGCCGCCCCGACGAGGCGGACCGCATCGCCACCGACGACGCGGCCTACCGGGCGGCCGCGACCTGGCTCCAGGACTGGCGCGCGCGGATCGGCGGCTGAGCTACGGGCGGTCGAGACGGACGCGCGCGAGCGCGTCCTTGCCGTGGAGCGCCGACAGGTACAGCCAGCCGTCGTGCTCGCGCATCCCCGTGACGAACGAGTAGGCGGAGCCGTCGCCGGCGAGGACGTCGGTCACGTCGCCGCTCGCGTCGAAGCCGAGGACCAGGCCCACCTTGTTCGCCTTCGGGCGCAGCGCCTCCGGCACGTACGGCACCACCTTGCGCAGGAACGGGGCGCGGGGGACCAGCAGGTCCAACGCGGCGACGTGGAGGGACGGCACGGCGCACCAGATGGTGCCGGTCGGCCCCGTCGAGAGGTTGTCGGGCGTGCCCGGGAGGGACCTCGCGAAGGCGTCGACGCTGCCGGCGTCCGGTCCCGTCAGGTGCACGCGGTGCAGGGCGTAGCGCCCCGTCTCGGCGACCACCGCGGCGCTGCCGTCCGGGGTGAGCGTGACGCCGTTGGCGAACACCAGGCCCGTGTGGAGCCGGTCGACGTCGCCCGAGGCCGGGTCGAAGCGCCACAGCGAGCCGGTGGCGGTCTGCTCGAGGAGGTCGAGCTCGTAGTCGTCGAGGGTCCACCGTCGGGACGACTCGGTGAACAGGATCGCGCCGTCGCCGGCGACGGTGGCGTTGTTGGTCAGGACCAGCGGCCGCCCCGCGACCTCGGTCAGGAGCACCTCCGTCGTCCCGCCGTCCGGGTCGACCGCGACGAGCCCGCGGTCGGCGTGGCAGCACAGCACCCGTCCGTCGGGCAGGAGCTCCACCCCGAGGATCTGGCCACCGCCGAGCTCGGCCACGACCCCCGGTGTCCCCCCGCCGGCCGGGAAGCGGAGCACTCGCCCGTCGCTCAGACCGGTCAGGGCACGTCCGCCGGCGTCGATCGCGACGTCCTCCGGGCCGCGGCCCGGGACGGGCCACAGCTCGGCCCCGTCGAGGCTCGCCGTCGGTGCCCACACCCCGGTCAGACCGGGGTCCTCGGGCGGGGTCCAGCGCTGTGGTCGCATCGTCGTCCGGGCCATGCGGGCTCCTCTGGCGTCGGGGCCGCGGCGGGGAGGGGTTAGCCTCGCCGCCATGATCGACGTGAAGCTGCTCCGTGAGGACCCCCAGGGGGTCGCCGCCGCGCTCGGACGCCGAGGCTACGCCCCCGAGGACGTGGACCGGATGGTGGAGCTCGACCGTCGCCGGCGCGAGCTCATCGCCGAGGTCGACACCGCGCGCAACGAGCAGAAGGGCGCGTCGAAGCTGATCGGCCAGGCGTCGCCCGACGAGCGCCAGGCGCTGATCGACGCGGCGACGGTCGTGAAGGAGCGTGTCGCCGAGCTCGAGGAGCAGCTCGCCGCGGTGGGGGCCGCCTTCGAGGAGGCGCTCGCGAGCGTCCCGAACCTGCCCCACCCGGACGCGCCCGACGGGCAGGAGGGCGACGGTGTGGTCCTCCGCACCGTCGGCGAGCGCCCCACCTTCGACTTCGAGGTGCGCGACCACGTCGACCTGCTCGAGGCGGTGGACGCCGTCGACCTCACCCGCGGGGCGCGCGTGTCCGGCGCGCGGTTCGCCTACCTCAAGGGACCGGGCGCCCTCCTCGAGTTCGCCCTCGTCCGCTACGCGATGGACATCGCCCAGGCGCACGGCCACATCCCCGTGATCCCCCCCGTCCTGGTGCGCGAACCGGCGATGTACGGGACGGGGTTCCTCCCGACGGACGAGCAGCAGATCTTCAAGACCGCCGACGACGACCTCTACCTCACCGGCACCGCGGAGGTCCCCCTGGCGGCGCTGCACATGGACGAGATCCTCGAGCCGGACGAGCTGCCGATCCGCTACGTCGGGTTCTCGACCTGCTTCCGCCGCGAGGCGGGCACCTACGGCAAGGACACCCGCGGCATCTTCCGCGTCCACCAGTTCGACAAGGTCGAGCTGTTCAGCTTCGTGACGCCGGATGCGAGCAGCGAGGAGCACGAGCGGCTCCTCGCCATCGAGGAGGAGGTGCTGTCGGGGCTGGGGCTGCACTACCAGGTGGTCGACATCCCGGTCGGCGACCTCGGCGCGTCCGCAGCCCGGAAGTTCGACATCGAGGCGTGGCTGCCGGGCCAGGAGGCCTATCGCGAGCTCACCTCGACCTCGAACACGACCGACTACCAGTCCCGCCGGCTGCGGGCCCGCGTCCGCCAGCACGACGGCGACAACCTGCTCGTGCACACCCTGAACGGCACCGCCCTGGCGGTCGGGCGCACGATCATCGCGGTGGTGGAGACCCATCAGCGCGAGGACGGCACCGTCGCCGTGCCGGAGCGGCTGCAGCCGTACCTCGGCACCGACGTCCTGCTCGTCCCGTAGCGGGCCCCGGACAGGCCCCTGGCCGCACGGTCACGACCGGGTCCGGAACCCCTCCGGATGGCCGCGGCCCGGAGGACCAGGGGCCACCTCGCGCTCCGTAACGTCAGGATGTCGTCCCGCACGGGGCGACGTCCCGATGCGCACGAGGTCGCCGGTGCCCGAGCAACGCCCCTCCTTCCGCCCGCTCGCCCCCTGGCAGGCCCTCCTGGCCTTGCCGCTGGTGATCGCCCTCGCGGCGACGACGCTGGGGGTCCTCAGCCTGCCGGCGCTCGCCACGGCGGACGCCGCCGTGGGCAGCGTGCGGGACGAGCTCCTCGACATCCCGCCGCTGCCCGAGGTCGCCGACCCCGCCGAGCGCTCGCGGATGTACGACAGCGGCGGCAACTTCATGGGCTTCCTGGTGGGCGCGGAGAACCGCGACATCGTCCCGCTCGACCGCATCCCCGAGCACGTCCGCCAGGCCGTGATCGCCACCGAGGACGACACCTTCTACGAGCACAACGGCGTCAACCGCGCCGCCGTGATGCGCGCGATGATGGCGAACGTGCAGTCCGGTGACATCCAGCAGGGCGCCTCGACGATCACCCAGCAGTACGTCAAGAACGCGATGCTCTCGAACGCCCAGACGCTCGAGCGCAAGCTCCAGGAGGCGATCTACGCCACGCGCCTCGAGCGCGAGCTGTCCAAGGACGAGATCCTCGAGCGCTACCTCAACATCGCCTACTTCGGCTCCGGCGCCTACGGCGTGGCCGCGGCGGCGGAGCGGTACTTCGGCATCGGGGTCGAGAACGTCAGCCTCGACCAGGCCGCGATGCTCGCCGGCATGATCCGGCTGCCGGAGGTCAACAACCCCATCCGGTCGCCCGAGAACGCGATCGCGCGGCGCAACGTCGTCCTCCGGCAGATGCGTATCGCCGGCTTCATCACGCCCGAGGAGGAGGAGCGGGCGAAGCAGGCCGGCTTCGACCCCTCGAAGGTGACCGAGCCCGAGCCGCCGCCGCACCCCTTCTTCGTCGAGTACATCAAGAAGATCCTGCTCGACCACCCTGCGCTCGGCGAGACGCGCGAGGAGCGGATCAACGCCGTCTTCGGTGGCGGCCTGCGCATCCACACCACCCTCGACCAGCGCATGCAGACGCT
>JAHWKB010000241.1 GCA_019348115.1 Actinomycetota bacterium
CGGCGGGCGTAGTCGCTGAACCCGATGAGGTGGAGCGAGTCCTGCCGGTGGCGCCCCGCGATCAGCGCGTCGAACGCCAGCGCCATCCGCTTCGCCGGGGCCAGGTGGCCCTGCAGCGGCATCGAGAACGACAGGTCGAGCAGCAGCGCGGTGGCGACGCGGGGGCGGACCTCGGTCTCGACGACCTCGAGGTCCTCCGGCCGCAGCCGCACGCGCCCGCGGGGACCGCCCTCGCCGGCGGCGCGCAGGATCGCGTTCGTGACCGTCCGCTGCACGGCCAGGGGTTCGCGGTCGCCGAACACCCACGGACGGGTGCCGCCCGTGGGCTCCGGGTCCGCGCCGGCGCTCCGGGTCGACGGGCGGCGCTCGACGCGGGCGTACAGCGCAGCCAGCGAGCGCTCCCCCAGGACCCGCGCCCCCCGCGGGGTCAGCTCGAGCTCGCCGTCGACGCGGCGGAGGACGCCGGCCCGCTCGAGCTCGTCCTCGATGCGCTTGAGCTGGCGGAGGTCGCGGACGGCGTCCTCGCCGAGGTGGCGACGGAGCGCCTCCTCGTCGACGTCGTCGAGGTGCGCGCCGGGGTGCTGGCCGGCGAGGGCCACCTCGAGGTCCTCCAGCTCCGACAGCGCGGACATCCGGTCGACGAGCCCCCCGATGCCGGCGGGGCCGTCGCCGTCCGCGCCCTCGCGCACGCGGTCCCAGTCGAGCTCGGGCGCGGCCGTGCGCAGGTGGTCGGAGAGCTGCGACAGCTGGAACTGCAGGTCGAGGTCGTCGAAGACGGCGCTCGCGAGCTCCTGCAGCTGGGCGCGCTGCTCGGGCGTCATCGACGCCAGCACCTGCGACATGGCCGCGGCCCGTCGGGCGAGCGCCTCCAGGATCCCGTCCAGCGTCGTCGGCCGCTCGGGGAACAGGTGCCCGTGCTCGGCGAGGAAGGCCTCCACGTCCGGCTCCTCGCCCCGCTCCCGGGCCGCCAGGAGCTCGTTGAGGTCGGCGAGCATCCGGGTCAGCGCGGCGACGTCGTCGGGCGTCACGGACCGCATCGCACCGGTGAGGTCCTTCAGGTACGCGTCGAGGACCTCACGGCGCAGCTGCTCCTCGAGGGCGGCGAACCGCTCGGCGGCCGGGGCGCTCGCCCAGTCGCGGCCCTGCAGCGCGCGGAAGCGCGCTCCGAGGTCCGCCGGCAGGGTGTCGAGGTCGAGCTCCTGCCAGCGGGCGTCGTCGTCCTCCCGGGCGCCGAGAGCGCCCCGTTCGAGCTCCTCGATGGCCGCGAGCTCGTCGCGCACGTGCTGGAACGGGCCGCCGACGTCGCTGGTCCGCTCGAGCTCCGCGCGTCGCCGGCGGGCCTCGTGGCGCAGCTGGTCGAGCCCGCGTCGGTCACCGAGGCCGCGCCGGAGGAGGTCGCGCAGCGCGGCGCGCCCGCCGAAGCCGGTCAGGAGGTCGTCACCGATGCGCTCCAGGACGGCCCCGACGTCGACGTGCTCGCCGAGCGGGTCCTGGACGCCGTCGTAGCGGCGGTACCGGGCGATGGGGGCTCAGCCGACCCGACGACGGAGCGCGACCGCCCCGCCGAGGGTGAGGAGGCCGAGCAGGGCGAGCCCGCCGCCGGTGGTGGGCAGGTTCGGGGCCGGGGGCGGCTCCGGCGCGCCGACGGGCGTGGCGGGAGCACCGTCGCCGGCGGCCTGCGCCACGGCGCCGGCGACCGCGAACCCGATGCCGCCCTCGAAGCCGGCGAGGAGGTTGATGTCCACACCGGACGCGGTCACCCGCTGGCCGGCGAGCCCGTCGATCTCGACGTCCTCGACCGTGACGGCCCCGACCGCGAAGCTCGACTCGAGCGGGGTGCCCTCGGCGATGACCACGCGGTCACCCTCCGGCACGGTGATGGGGTTGGGGACGTCGCTGCCACCGAGGAGCGTCTCGAGGAAGACCTCGAACGCGGCCGACAGCTGCAGCTGCAGCGGGGCCTGGCTGCCCTCGGGGGTGGTCTCCCCCGTGGCGCGGTCGAGCGCAACGGTCGCGCGGCTGCGTCCGCCCACGACCGTCAGGAGCGGCTCGGTGTCGCCGAGGAGCTCGGTGACCTCGGCCGGGATGCCGGCGAGGAGCGTGTCGACGACGTCGGCGAGACCCGGCAGGACGGGGTCGACCTCGACGTCGACGATGCGCTCGGCGACCTCGGTGAGGAGCTCGTCGGCGAGCGCGGCGAGGGCGTCGGCCAGGGTGCCGGCGACGTCGAGCGCCGGGAGCTCGATCTCGAGGCCGGTCGCGGTCGCGAGCGCAGTGACGGTCGCGGCGGTCGTGGTCGTGGTGCTGTCGCTCGCGCCCAGGGTCGCCCCCAGGATGGTCGCGTCGGAGAGCGCGGCCGCGAGCTGCTCACGGAGGAAGGTGATCACCTCGGCCGGCGAGCCGATGACCGGCGGGTTGGCGACGAGGTCGAGCAGCACGACGCAGGCGTTGGTCGGGTCGAGGGTGGTGAGGTCGATCGGGAAGGCGTCCTCGAGGTTGCGCTCGACCTCGGCGAGGAGCGCGGCGCCGTTCTCGTAGAGGGGCTGCAGCACCACGGAGCCCTCGAGGCAGGCGTCGGCCAGGCCGAGGAGGACCGGGGAGAGCACCTGGTTCTCGGCCTCCGCGAGGGCGTCGCCGAGACCGCCCTCGTCGATCTGGGCGAGGACGGTGTCGAGGAGCAGCGCGACGTCGCCGCCGTCGAGGTCGAGCTCGAGGCCGGACGCGCTCGACTCGGCCGCCGGGAGGCCGGAGATGACGCTCGCCTCGCTGGCGCTGCACGCCGCGGCGAGGATGCCCCGCAGCTCCTCGGGGAGCCCGTCGGTGCCGCAGCGGCGCGGGTCGGTGACCGACTCGCCGGCCGCGTCGGCGGTCGCCTCGGTCTGGGACTCGGCGACGAGCGCGAAGCCGTTCCCGGTGGCGGTCGCGAGCGGGGTGTCCTCGACGGCGGCCGTCGTGCTGCCGCCGAGGATGTCGCCCACGGGCGACATCGGCAGGGTCAGCGCGAAGCCGTCACCGGTGGCGCCGGCGCGGAACTCGCCCGGGGCGGCCGTCGCCGGCGCGGCGAACGTGGCCAGGGCGAGCACGGCGAGCGTGATGGATGCGAGCAGGCGACGGAGCGGCACGAGGGTCCCCCATGATGAGTGCGACACGCGCGGGTCCGAGAGCGTGTGGACAACGATCGTTTCGTGGTCGCAACGTTACCCTCCGAGGTCGGCGGGCGATACCCTCCGTCACGACCCGTAGACGGCCGTCCCGGGGACACCGCGGTCGTCCTTCGTGAGTCGCCGGGCCAGGTGCAGGCCCTCGAGCACGAACTCGAGCACGCTCGCCACGCCCGCCGCGTCGTCCGGCGCGATCCCGAGCGCACGGGCCCACGACGCCAGGGCCGGGAGGTCGCCGACGGCCGCACGGAGGTCCTCGGCCGGGACGAGCTCGCCGGTCTCGACGACGAGGCCGGCCTCGAAGCGCTCGACGAGGCCGGACAGGTCGGCCCCGGCGAGGTGGCGCCGGAAGACGTCGAGGATGGCCTGTCGGAGCTGGCGCAGGACGATGGCGGCCTCGTTCCCCTCCTCCAGGGTGTCGAACTCGACGCGTCCGAGCGCGGCGGGAACGACCGCCCAGAGGTCGACGATCCGGGGCACGGCGACC
>JAHWKB010000242.1 GCA_019348115.1 Actinomycetota bacterium
CCTCGATCTCGAAGCACCGCGGCGCGGAGATGTCCTCGAGGTTGATGCCGCCGAACCCGGCGGTGATGCGGGCGACGGTCTCGACGAAGGCGTCGGGATCCCGCTCCTCGATGAGGATCGGGTAGGCGTCGACGCCGCCGAAGGACTTCAGCAGCATCGCCTTCCCCTCCATCACCGGCAGGGAGGCGAGCGGCCCGATGTCGCCGAGCCCGAGGACGGCCGAGCCGTCGGTGACGACCGCGACGGAGTTCGACTTGATCGTCATCCGGTAGGCGGCGACCGGGTCCTCGGCGATGGCGCGGCAGATCTTCGCGACGCCGGGCGTGTAGACGAGCGCGAGGTCGCGGGCGTCGTTGACCTCGAGCTTGTTGTGGATCTCGATCTTGCCGCCGATGTGCGCCTCGATGACGTCGTCGGTCATCGCGAGGAGCTCGGCACCGGGCACGGCGTGGACGGCGGCGGCCACGGCCTCGGCGTGGTGCTCGTCGCGGACGTCGACGGTGAGGTCGCGGAAGATGACGTGGCGCTGTCCCTCGACCCGCTCGGTCGAGATGATCTCCCCGCCGCAGTCGTCGATGGCGGTCGACACGCGCCCGAGCATCCCCGGCGCGTTCTCGAGCGCGACGCGGAGCGTCACGCGCTGGCTGAGGGTGGACATGCGGGTCCTCGGGGGAGGGACAGGCGGGGGTGTCGGGCGCGGGTCCGGCCGGCCGCCCCGACGTCGCCGACGAGGATAGGGCGCCCGGTCGTCCCCCCTGTCGCCCCGGACTACCCTCCACCCGGCCGCGGGCCATCCGCCCGCCCGCGCCCCTCCCTCTCGCCCCGAAGGCCGCGATCCATGTCGTCGAACGACCTCGAGCTGCTGTCCGTCAACACCATCCGCACGCTCGCGATGGACGCGGTGCAAGCGGCGAACTCCGGGCATCCGGGCATGCCGATGGGCACCGCGCCGCTGGCGTACGTGCTGTTCCGCGAGGTCATGTCCCACGACCCGGGGCACCCCGGCTGGTGGGACCGCGACCGCTTCGTGCTCTCGGCGGGGCACGGCTCGATGCTGCTCTACGCGGCGCTGCACCTGTCGGGTTACGAGCGCCCCTCCCTCGACGACATCCGGAACTTCCGCCAGCTCGGCTACCCGACCGCCGGCCACCCGGAGAACTTCCTCCTCGACGCGGTCGAGACCACCACCGGCCCGCTCGGGCAGGGCTTCGCCAACGGCGTCGGCATGGCGCTGGCCGAGGCGCGGCTCGCTGCGGAGTTCAACCGTCCCGGGCACGACGTCGTCGACCACACCGTCTACGGCATCGTCTCCGACGGCGACCTCATGGAGGGCGTCGCGTCCGAGGCCGCGTCGCTCGCCGGCCACCTGCGGCTGGGCAAGATCGTCTACCTGTGGGACGACAACAGGATCACGATCGACGGCCGGACCGAGCTCGCGTTCGAGGAGGACGTGCTCGCCCGCTTCGCGGCCTACGGCTGGCACACCGACCGGGTCGAGGACGGCACGGACCTCGAAGCCATCCGCGACGCCATCGAGACCGCGCGGGGAGACGACCGTCCGAGCCTCATCGCCGTCCGGACCGTGATCGGGTACGGCTCCCCGAACAAGGCCGGCACGTCGAGCTCGCACGGCTCGCCGCTCGGCCCGGACGAGGTCGCCGCTACCAAGGAGCAGCTCGGCTGGCCGTACGAGGAGGCGTTCACGGTCCCCGAGGAGGTCGCCGACAACCTCGACCAGCGCGAACGGGGCGCCGAGGCGAGGAAGGACTGGGACCGGCGCTTCGAGGCGTACCGCGACGAGCACCCCGAGCTGGCCGCGGAGCTCGAGCGGCGCATGCGCGGTGCGCTCCCCGACGGCTGGCAGGACGCGCTGCCGAGCCTGAGCGAGAAGACCGCGACCCGCCAGGCATCCGGGGCGGTCATCAACGCGCTGGCCGACACGCTGCCGGAGCTCTTCGGCGGCTCCGCCGACCTCGCCGGCTCGAACAACACCGACGTCAAGGACGGCGGGGACTTCTCCGCCGACGACCGCACGGGGCGCAACATCCGCTTCGGCGTCCGCGAGCACGCGATGGCGTCGATCTGCAACGGCATGGCGCTGCACGGCGGGATCCTCCCGTACGCCGCCACCTTCCTCATCTTCACCGACTACTGCCGGCCGGCGCTGCGGCTCTCGGCGCTGATGGGGCAGAAGGTCGTGTGGGTGATGACCCACGACTCGATCGGGCTCGGCGAGGACGGCCCGACCCACCAGCCGATCGAGCAGCTGCCGTCGCTGCGTGCCATCCCCGGCTTCACCGTCCTCCGGCCGGGCGACGCCGACGAGACCGTCGGTGCCTGGGCAGCTGCGCTGTCCTCGGACGGCCCCAGCCTCCTCGCCCTCACCCGGCAGGGCCTCCCGCACCTCGGCGACAAGCCCGAGGGCTCCGTCGCCGCGGTCGGCCGCGGGGGCTACGTGCTGCGCGACACCGACGGCACCCCGGACGTGGTCCTCATCGGCACGGGCTCCGAGGTGCAGCTGTGCGTCGAGGCCGCCGAGACCCTCGCGGGCGACGGCATCGCCGCCCGCGTGGTGTCGCTGCCCTCGTTCGAGCTCTTCGAGGCCCAGGACGCCGACTACCGCGCGTCGGTGCTCCCGCCGTCGGTCACCGCCCGGGTCGCGGTCGAGGCCGCCGCCCCGTTCGGGTGGGAGCGCTACGTCGGCTTCGACGGCCGCGTCATCGGCATGGAGCGCTTCGGCGCGTCCGGGCCGGCAGAGGAGCTGTTCGAGAAGTTCGGCTTCACCGCCGCCAACGTCGCCGCCACCGCCCGCGAGCTCCTGGGCCGCTGACTTCCTCCTGATCCGCGGTCAGCGGCGCTTGCGGCGGGGCGGCTTCGGCGGGTTCGCCGCGTGCGGGGTGCCGGCGCGGTCGGGGACGTCCCCGGGCGGCGCGGCGGTCGCCGAGGCGGCCTTGGCGTCCGGGTCGCCCGTGCGCAGGCCGAGGACCTCGAGGTTGGCCTGCTCGGCGCGGGCCGCGCGCCGGTACCAGAACAGCGACATCCCCCCGAGGATCAGCACGGCGATCGCGGCGTTGGCCAGGAACGCGGTCACCCCCTGACCGAGGAAGATGAGGGACACGAGCGGGCCGATGAGCCACGCGCGCTGCCAGAACCGCTGTTGCCTGCGCGCCACCCCGACCGCCAGCGCCGCGCGCGGACGGTCGTCGAGCGCGACCCCGCGGTTGATCGCCCGCATCACCTCGCGCCGGTCGCTCACGGGCAGCGCCGCCCAGCGGCGGCGGTGTTCGTCCTCGTCGGGGATGCGGACCACGGTGGCAGCGAGGCGGGGGCCCGTCCGTGCCCCATCGCCGGGCGCGACCGAGCGTAGACGCGCGCCCGCGGCTGCCGCTGCCGGGTCCGTTAGGCTCGGCGGGCCCATCGTCACCGAGCAGGGAACCAGTGTGAGCGTCGTCCGCATCAACGTCCTCGAGGTCCCCGAGGGGATGGCCGACGTCCTCGAGGAGCGCTTCGCCAACCGCGCCGGCGAGGTCGACAAGACCCCGGGATTCGAGGCGTTCGAGCTGCTCCGTCCCACCGACGGCTCGAACCGTTTCTTCGTCTACACGCGCTGGGCCGACGAGGCGTCGTTCGACGCGTGGATGGAGAGC
>JAHWKB010000243.1 GCA_019348115.1 Actinomycetota bacterium
CGGCGATCTCGGCGGTGAGGTCGATCGGGAACCCGAAGGTGTCGTGGAGCTTGAACGCGACGTCGCCCGGCAGGTCGGAGCGGCCGGCGCCTCGCGCCTCGGTCATGACCTCGTCGAGCATCGCGAGGCCCTGCTGGATGCGGCGCGAGAAGTCGGACTCCTCGGCGACCGCGACGCGCGTGACGAGCTCGCGCTGCTTCTCGAGCTCGGGGTAGCCGGGGCGCATCGTCGCGATGACCGCGTCGATCATCGGGGCCATGAGCTCACCGTCGTGGCCGAGCAGGCGCGCGTGACGGACCGCGCGGCGGAGCAGGCGCCGCAGGACGTAGCCGCGGCCCTCCTTCGACGGCAGCACCCCGTCGGCGATGAGGAACGTGGCGGTGCGGCAGTGCTCCGCGATGACCCGCAACGACATGTCGCCGTCGGCGGAGGTGCCGTACCGCACGCCGGTCAGGTCGCCGGCGAGCGCGAGCAGGGGCTGGAAGAGGTCGGTCTCGAAGACGTTGTCGACGCCCTGCAGGAGCACCGCGAGCCGCTCCAGGCCGAGGCCGGTGTCGACGTTCTGCGCCGGCAGCGGCGCGAGCTCGTTGCCGTCGTCGTCGAGCTCGTACTGCATGAAGACGAGGTTGTAGTACTCGAGGTAGCGCTCGTCGTTGACGGCGGGGCCGCCGGCCTCGCCCCAGGCCTCACCCCGGTCGTAGTACAGCTCCGAGCACGGACCACCGGGGCCGGCGTTGTGGGTCCACCAGTAGTTGTCCTCGCGGCCGAGGCGCTGGATGCGCTCGGCGGGGATGTCGGTCTCCTCGAGCCACAGCTGCTCGGCCTCGTCGTCGTCCTCGTAGACGGTGGCCCAGATGCGCTCGGGGTCGAGACCGAAGTGCTCGGTCGACAGCTCCCACGCCCAGCGGATGGCCTCGCGCTTGAAGTAGTCGCCGAACGAGAAGTTGCCGAGCATCTCGAAGAACGTGAGGTGCCGGGTGGTACGACCCACGTTCTCGATGTCGACGGTCCGGACGCACTTCTGGAACGACGTGAGCCGCGGCGACGGGGGCGTGGCGTCCCCGAGGAAGTACGGCTTGAACGGGACCATGCCGGCGACGTTCAGCAGCAGCGTGGGGTCGTTCGGGATCAGCGGCGCGCTGGCGATGCGCTGGTGGTCACGCTCCTCGTAGAACGACAGGAACGTCTCGCGGATGGTGTGGGAGTCCACGGGCTGGCCTTCGGGGGTGGGTCAGCGGGTGCCGGGTGAGCGGCGGGCGGCGAGGTCACGGGCGGTCGGGACGTTGAACTCCGCCCGGAGCTCGGCCTCCCGGGCGGCGGCGGCCCGCTTGCCCTCGTCCACGGCACGCCGGAAGGCACCCGACAGGCCCCCCACGGAGCGCCCGGCCCGGTGCGCCAGGTTCGCCGGCGCGACGGCCCGCGTGGCGTCGTCGATGCGCTTGACCACGAAGGCGCCGACGAGCAGCCCGACCCCGAGGCCGAAGAACAGGGTGAAGATGCGCTTGATCACTCGTCGATCTCCTCCGCGAGCTTCTTCGCGCTCTTCGTCGCGGCCCACGTGCCGGTCATCCAGGCGGCCGCCTTGATCATCGGGTTGGACACCGTCGCGTGCAGCACGCCGACCAGGGAGTCCGCCGTCGCCGTGATGCTCTGGACGCCGGCGACGATCGTGTCGACGCGGGCCAGCTCGACGTTCACGCCGGCGACGGTCTCGTTGAGGCCACCGAGGAGCGGCACGGTCTGGTCCGTCACGCCCTTGACGAGGTCGCCGACGTCGGAGATCAGTCGGAACACGCTCAGCATCACGAAGCACAGCGCGATGACGAGCACCCCCCAGAACGACGCGGCGATGATCCACGCCCAGTCGGCTCCACTCACGTCCCTGCTCCTCGGTCGCTGTCCTGGTCGTCGGTGCCGCCGCGGCTCCTGCGCGCCTCGTCGCTCTGGCGTCGCAGCTCCTCGACGCGGTCGGCCACGGCCGCTTCGTGCCCGTGGCGTGTCGGTCGGTACAGCCGCTCCCCCTCGAGCTCGTCCGGCAGGTACTGCTGCGGGACGAACCCACCCGGGTGGTCGTGAGGGTAGTCGTAGCCCCGACCGTGCCCGAGCCGATCGGCGCCCTTGTAGTGGGCGTCGCGGAGGTGGGCCGGCACGGGCGCGTTGCCCGCCCGCTTCACGAGCGCCCGTCCCGCACCCATCGCGCGCGTCACGGCGTTGGACTTCGGGGCCGTCGCCAGGCCGATCGCCGCGTGGGTGAGCGCGAACGTCGCCTCGGGCAGCCCGACCTTGTCGAGGGCGTCGAACGCGGCGACCGCCAACGGCAGGGCGCCCCGGTCGGCGAGCCCGACGTCCTCGCTGGCGAAGATCACCATCCGCCGGGCGAGGAAGCGCGGGTCCTCGCCGGCCTCGAGCATGCGGAGGAGCCAGTAGACGGCGGCGTCGGGGTCGCTCCCCCGCATGGACTTGATGAAGGCCGACACCTGGTCGTAGTGGTTGTCGCCGGCGCGGTCGTAGCGGAACCGCTGGACCGCCGACGCGACGTCGTCGAGCGTCACGGTCACGGCCCCGCCCTCGCGCCCCCCGGCACGGTCCGCGGAGATGGTGACCGCGACCTCCAGCGCGTTCAGGGCCGCACGCGCGTCCCCGTCGGCGATCGCGACGAGGTGAGCCCGGGCCTCGTCCGCGAGCGCGACGGCGCCACCGAAGCCGTGGTCGGCGTCGGCGAGTGCCCGCGTCACGATGGCGTCGACCTCGTCGTCGCCGAGCGCGCTCAGGCGTACGAGCTTGCACCGGCTGAGGAGCGGCGCGTTCAGCTCGAAGAACGGGTTCTCGGTGGTCGCGCCGATGAGCGTGACCCAGCCGTTCTCGACCGCCGGGAGCAGGGCGTCCTGCTGGCCCTTGTTGAACCGGTGGATCTCGTCGATGAAGAGCACGGTCCCGCGGCCGTCGGCGGCGAGCCGCTCGCGGGCCTCCGCGATGACGGCGCGGACGTCCTTCACCCCGGCGGTGACGGCGGACAGCTCGGTCCAGACGCGCTCGACCTCGCCGGCGATGACCGTGGCCAACGAGGTCTTGCCGGTCCCGGGTGGTCCCCAGAGGACGAGCGAGCTGAGCTCGCCCCGCCGCAGCATCGCGACCAGCGGGGCCAGGGCCTCCTCGTGGCCGACGTAGTCGGCGAGGGCGCGCGGCCGCAGCCGGGCGGCCAGCGGTGCGCCCGCCCCCGGCGCGGCGGGCCCCGAGGGCCGCTCGGGGGCGAGCTCGAAGAGCGCGTCCTCCCGGGTCACGTGCCGCCCGCGTCACCGTCCACGCCGACCCCGGGGAGCAGGCGGAGACCCAGGTCCCGGAGACCGGTCGGCTCGTACGGGGCCGGCGCGTCGGTCATGGGGTCCGAGCCGGACTGCGTCTTCGGGAACGCGATGACGTCCCGGATCGACGTCCGCCCCGCGAGGAGCATGACGATCCGGTCCATGCCGAACGCGATGCCGGCGTGCGGGGGGGCGCCGTACGACAGGCCCCGCAGCAGGAAGTCGAACTTGGCGGCCGCCTCCTCCTCGGAGATCCCGAGGACCGAGAACACGCGCTGCTGCATCCCCCGGTCGTGGATACGGAC
>JAHWKB010000244.1 GCA_019348115.1 Actinomycetota bacterium
ATCTTCGACGGCACCGACGCGGTCATGCTCTCGGGCGAGACCGCCGCGGGGCGCTACCCGGTCGAGGCCGTCCGCACGATGGCACGGATCATCGAGGTCGCGGAGTCCTCGGGCGAGCTCGTCCACCCGCTGCCCAAGCCCCAGGAGGGGCTCGCCCTCGCCCGCATCGTCGCCAAGGCCGCGGTGCAGGTCGCCGGCGACCTCAAGGCGAAGGCCATCGTCGTCTTCAGCTTCTCCGGCGCGTCGGTGCAGCTGGTGTCGAAGTTCCGCCCGCCGGTCCCGATCGTCGGGCTCACGACCCGCGAGCCGCCGCTGCGGCGCATGGCCCTCATGTGGGGGACCGACAGCGCCCTCGTCCCCGAGCGCGACCACTCCCGCGACCTCATCCTGTCGGCGGAGGAGGTCTGCCTCCGGGGCGGGTACGGCCAGCGTGGCGACAGCATCGTCATCGTCTCGGGCATCCCGGGGGGCCACGGCGGCACCAACCGCCTCATGGTCCACCGGCTCGGCTCCGCGCCGGACTGACCGAGGCCGCCCGTGACCGCTCCCCGCCCGGCCTCGGCCGCGGCGCGACCCCCGCGCCGCCGTCTGCTCCGCCTGCTCGCCGGCCTCTACGCCGCCGCCACGGCCGCCGCGCTCGTCGGCTGGAGCGTCGCCGGCGACGTCGCGTGGATCCAGCCGATCAACCTCACGACGTTCTGGTGGAGCCTCCCCGGCGTCGTGCTGGCGCCGGTCGCGCTGCTCGCCGGCGCGCGGCGGACCGCTGCCCTCCTGGCGGTCCCGGCGGTCGTGTGGGTGTGGAGCTACGGGACCGCGTTCCTGCCCGGCGACCCGGCCGCCGCCGAGCACGATCTCCGCGTCGTGTCGTTCAACACCTACGTGCACACCCCCGACACGAGCCACGTGCGCACCCTCGTCGAGGAGACCGCGCCGGACGTCCTGGTGCTCCAGGAGGTCTTCCCCCCGCGCGAGACGGAGCTCGCCGGCGCGTTCGCGGAGCGGTTCCCGCACCAGCACGTCATCCAGAGCCCGGGCGTCGGCGGGGTCGGCGTCTACTCCCGCTTCCCCATCGCCGACGTCCGCCCGATCGGTGACGCCAGCGACCGCAGCCGCTCCACCGCGGTCGTCGAGCTGGACGTCGACGGTCGTCGCCTGCAGGTCGTGCCCGTCCACCTCATCTCGCCCTGTCCGACCTGCGGCGCGAGCTTGCTGGAACGGCTCGAGCTGGAGGGCGACGTGCGCGTGGCCGAGATGCGCTCGGTCGTGGCGGCGCTGTCCCCGGACGCGCCGGCCATCGTCGCCGGCGACTTCAACTCCACCGACCGCGCCATGCCCTACCGTCGGCTCGTGGCCGCCGGCTTCCACGACCCGCAGCGGGACGCCGGCGCCGGCCTCGGGTTCACGTGGCCCAGCACCGGGCCGACCGGGGCGCTCCTCCGCATCGACTGGGTGCTCGTCCGCGACCTCCGGGCCGTCGACGCCTGGGTCGGCCCGGCCCGCGGCTCCGACCACCGCCCCGTCGTCGTCGACCTCACCTTCCGCGACTGACACACCCGACCGGGACACCTCCGACCGAGACAGGACCGAGAACGACCATGGAGCTCCCCGAGCACCTCCGCACCGAGCGGTACTGCTACCTGTCGACCCAGATGCGGGTGACGGGTCGCCGTCACACGGCGGAGCTGTGGTTCGTGCCCCACGGCGGCGGCGTGTTCCTGATGTCCGGGTCCGGCGGTCTGACCCAGTGGTGCCTGAACCTGTCCGCCGAGGAGCAGGGCGTGGTGCGCATCGGCGACGTCTCCTACCTGGCGCGGTCGACCTTCCTGTCGGACGACGACCCGGAGCGTGACGACGTGCTGCAGGCGTTCCACGAGAAGTACGACCCCGAGGGCAAGGACCGGCTCGTCCCGTGGCGGCGGAACGCGACCGTCGTCGAGATGGTGTTCACGCGCGAGGTCTGAGCCGACCGCGCCCACATGTCACTCGGGTGGCAGGACCGGGTGCTCCGGGATGACCCGTGCGCTCAGGATGTCGACGACGTCGACCTCCACCTCGCCGGCCGAGCGGGTGCGGACCGTCAGCGTGTCCTCGTCGCTCCAGGCCACGAGCCGGCCCACGACGTCGCTCGGCCGCACGCCCCGCTCCTCGTCCTCCACCCAGCGACGGACCGACACGCGCGACCCGATGTCGTCGCGGGTGAGCCGCTGCTGGTAGCGGGCGCGCATCAGGCCCCACCCTGCAGGACGCGCCGCGCGAAGGACCGCACCGCGTCGCCGAGCTCGTCCCGCCGGTCGGCGAGGTAGTGGTCGCCACCGTCGATGGTCACGAGCTCCACCGGGTCGGCGGCGACCTCGACCAGTCCCTCGATCCGCTCCAGGTCCGTGAACTGGTCGTCGCTGCCGTGGACGAACAGCTTCGGCACGTCCCAGTCGTGCAGCGACGCCTCGGAGGTCGCGGGGACGTCGTCCATGCCGGTGCGGTGGGGGAACCCCACGCCGAACCAGGCATCGACGCGGTCGTCGGACAGCGCGTGCTGGAGCGAGACGGCGGCACCGAACGACCACCCGCCGAGGAGGAGCGGCCGACCGGCGGGCGCCTCGCCGCGGAGGTGGTCGATGGCCGCCGCGACGTCGCCCTGCTCGCTCCGGCCCCGGTCGAAGCTCCCGTCCGAGGCGCCCGCGCCGCGGAAGTCGAAGCGCAGCCCGATCCAGCCGTCCTCGACGAGGAGTCGCTGGAGGAACGGCAGCATCCAGGCGTCCATGGAGCCGCCGTGCTCCGGGTGGGGGTGGCACAGGACCGCCAGCCCGCCGTTCGGGGACGCCGGTGTCGTGAGGCGTCCGCACAGCGACGTCCCGTCGCGTGACGGGAACCGCACCTGTGGCATGACCGCTCCGGGATCCGGGGAGCGGAGGCTACGGGTCGGGACGGCGCCGACGCCGTGGGCAGACCCCGTCAGCCGGTCGGGCCAGGGGCTTCGCTCGGGACCCTTCACCCTCTAACGTGTGTCTCCCGGAGGCGGCGACGACCCCCGCCCACCGTGCCACAGGAGGCCCCAGTGACGTACACGATCGCCGAGCCCTGCATCGACGTGAAGGACAAGGCGTGCGTCGAGGAGTGCCCGGTCGACTGCATCTACGAGGGTGACCGGATGCTCTACATCCAGCCCGAGGAGTGCATCGACTGCGGCGCCTGCGAGCCGGTCTGCCCCGTCGAGGCCATCTTCTACGAGGACGACGTGCCGGACGAGTGGCAGGAGTTCACGCCCATCAACGCCGAGTTCTTCAACGAGGACGTGACCGGTCTCGGCTCCCCGGGTGGCGCGGCGACCGTCGGTGCGGTCCCGAAGGACCACCCCAAGGTCGCGGCCTGGGACGCCTGAGCGGACCCGGACGAACCGCCCGCCCGCAACACTCTCGAGGCCGCCCCGCGATGCGTGGGCGGCCTCCGTCTTGCTCTATCCTCTGCCCCCGGAAGTCCGGCCGCGAGGCCCACCAGCGGACGAGGTGCACCCGACATGACCTACGTGATCGCCGAACCGTGCGTCGACGTCAAGGACCAGGCCTGCGTCGAGGAGTGCCCGGTCGACTGCATCTACGA
>JAHWKB010000245.1 GCA_019348115.1 Actinomycetota bacterium
GGAGGACGCGTCGGTGGGCGTCGTCGAACACCTCGGGGTCCTCGACGCGCAGCCCGCCGAGCGTGGTGATGTCGAAGAAGCGGCGGTAGTTGAGCTCCTCGTTGGCCCGACGCCAGTGCACGAGCCGGTAGTGCTGCTGCAGCAGCAGCGAGAACAGCCGCCCGCGGTCGCCGGCGACGGCCGCGACGGTCGCCTCGGGGTCCTCCTCGTCGAGGCCGATGGCGGCGAGCGAGCCGGGGCGCACCGGCCAGGCGTGCTCGTGGTAGACGACGCGGTAGCCGTCGGTCGCCTCGTCGCCCTCGTCGACGTGGGCGAGCCGGAGGTCGGCGCCGTCGGCGATCTCCTCTTCGAGCTCGCGACCGAGCTGGGGCACGACCAGCTGGGGCGGCCCGTCGCCGCGGCGCTCCCAGTCGATGTCGAGGTGGCGCGCGAAGCGGCTGTCGGGACCGTGCTTCAGGAGGTCCCAGAACCACGGGTTCGCGGGGCTGAGGAGCCCGACGTGGTTGGGCACGATGTCGAGGACGAGGCCGAGGCCCGCGTGGTCCGCCGCCTTGGCGAGCTCGGCGAACCCGTCGTCGCCGCCGAGCTCCGGGTCGAGCTCGGTCGGGTCGACGACGTCGTAGCCGTGCGTGCTCCCCGGCGCCGAACGGAGCGACGGTGACAGGTAGACGTGGCTGACGCCGAGGGCCGCGAGGTGGTCCACCACCGCGGTGGCGTCGGCGAACGTGAACCCCGGGTGGAGCTGGAGGCGGTAGGTCGAGCTCGGCGTCGTCACGCGGGGACCTCCTGCAGGACGACGACGCTGCGTTCCTCGAGCTTGCGGGTCCCACCGGCCGACAGGACCTCCCGTTCGTCAGCCGGGCGGAGGGTCGCCTCGTTGGTGTCGAGCACGACCGCCCACTGCGGGGCGAGATCGGCGGACGGCAGGGTGAACTCGAGCACGTCGTGGTGACCGTTGAACAGGATCAGGAACGAGTCGTCGGTCACCCGCTCGCCGCGCTCGTCGGGGCTCGCGATGCCCTGCCCGCTGAGGAAGACCTGCAGCGACCGCGCGAAGGACTCCTGCCAGTTCTCGTCGTCCATGACCACACCCTCCGGCGTCAACCAGAGGATGTCGTGGACGTCCTCCCCCTTGATGGGACGGCCCTCGAACCAGCGTCGGCGACGGAAGACCGGGTGCTGGCGTCGCAGCGTGATGAGCTGGCGGGTGAAGGCCTGCAGCTCCTCGTCGGCCTCGTCCCAGCGGAACCAGGACAGCTCGTTGTCCTGGCAGTAGGCGTTGTTGTTGCCGTGCTGCGTGCGCCCGAACTCGTCGCCGCCGAGGAGCATCGGCACCCCCTGGCTGAGGAACAGCGTCGTCAGGATGTTGCGCTGCTGCCGCGCCCGGCGGGCGAGCACCTCGGGGTCGTCGGTCGGCCCCTCCTCGCCGCAGTTCCACGACCGGTTGTCGTTGGCGCCGTCCTGGTTGTCCTCGCCGTTCTCGTCGTTGTGCTTGTCGTTGTAGGAGACGAGGTCGCGCAGGGTGAAGCCGTCGTGGGCGGTGACGAAGTTGATGCTCGCGGACGGCCGGCGGGTGTCGGACTCGTAGAGGTCGGAGCTGCCCGTGAAGCGGTTGCCGAACTCGGGCAGGGTGGCGGGCTCGCCCCGCCAGTAGTCGCGGATCGTGTCGCGGTACTTGCCGTTCCACTCCGACCACTGCGGCGGGAAGTTGCCCACCTGGTAGCCGCCCTCGCCGACGTCCCACGGCTCGGCGATGAGCTTCACCTGGCTGATGATCGGGTCCTGCTGGATGACCTCGAAGAAGGTCGACAGCCGGTCGACGTCGTGCAGCTCGCGGGCGAGCGTGGACGCGAGGTCGAAGCGGAAGCCGTCGACGTGCATCTCGTTCACCCAGTAGCGCAGCGAGTCCATGATCAGCTGCAGCACGTGGGGGTGGCGCATGTTCATGGAGTTGCCGGTGCCGGTGTAGTCCATGTAGTAGCGCGGGTCGTCGTCGACGAGGCGGTAGTAGGCGTGGTTGTCGATCCCCTTCAGCGACAGCGTCGGCCCGAGGTTGTTGCCCTCGGCGGTGTGGTTGTAGACGACGTCGAGGATCACCTCGATGCCGGCGATGTGGAAGGTCTTGACCATCTGCTTGAACTCGGTCACCGCCTGCTCCGCGGGCCCCGAGGCGTAGTCGTCGTGCGGCGCGAGGTACGCGATCGAGTTGTAGCCCCAGTAGTTCGACAGCCCGCGCTGCACGAGGTCGTGCTCGGACACGAAGCGGTGGATGGGGAGGAGCTCGATGGCGGTGACGCCGAGCGAGGCGAGGTGGTCGATGATCACGGGGTGCGAGAGCCCGGCGTAGGTCCCCCGGAGCTCCTCCGGGATGTCCGGGTGGAGCATCGTCATGCCCTTGACGTGCGCCTCGTAGATGATCGACTCGTGCATCGGCTTGCGGGGGTGACGGTCCTCGCCCCAGTCGAAGAACGGGTTGGCGACCACGGACCGCGGGACGTGGCCGGCGCTGTCGAGCTCGTTCATCGCGCCGTCGGGGTCGTCGAAGTGGTAGCCGAAGACCGCCTCGGCCCAGTCGAGCTCGCCGTCGACCGCCTTCGCGTACGGGTCGATCAGCAGCTTGGCGGGGTTGCAGCGGAGCCCCTGGGCCGGGTCGTAGGGCCCGTGGACGCGGTAGCCGTAGCGTTGGCCGGGTCCGATGTTCGGCGCGAACCCGTGCCACACGAAGCCCGTGACCTCGGGCAGGTCGACGCGGGTCTCGTGGTCGTCGGCGTCGAACAGGCACAGCTCGACCCGCTCCGCGACCTCCGAGAAGATCGAGAAGTTGGTGCCGAACCCGTCGTAGGTGGCACCGAGGGGGTAGGCCTGTCCGGGCCAGAGCTTCTTGACCGTCATCGTGTCTCTCCGTCGTGGACCAGCAGGACCGCGCTCCACGGCGCGATCGTCAGCTCGAGCGCACCGTCCCGGGCCTCGAGTGAGCGTGTGTCGTCCGGGATACCAGGGCCGCCGTAACGCTGATCGGCGGTGTCGAGCTCGCGGCGCCAGGCGCCATCGAGCACGAGGGTGACCGTCCGCTCCTCGTCGGAGGCGGACAGCACCGTCACCGCCGTCTGCGCGCCGGTGGACCGACGCAGGCTCACGAGCGTCTCGTCGTGCACCTCCGCCTCCTGCTCCCCGGCGTCGTCGCCGACGATGGCGCGGGTCTCCCGGCGGACGCGCAGGAGGTCGCGGTAGAGCGCCAGCATCTCGGCGTGCGGCTCCTTCCCGCGCAGCTCCCAGTCGAGCGTGGAGCGACGGAAGGTCTCCTCGGACTGCGGATCGGGCGCCTCGCCCTGCCAGGCGAAATCGGCGAACTCGCGCCGACGACCCTCGCGGACGGCGGCGACGAGGTCCGGGTCGGTGTGGGAGACGAAGTACTGGAACGGCGCGGGCTCGGCGTACTCCTCCCCCATCCACAGCATCGGCGTGAACGGCGACAGGAGGACCGCGGCCGCCGCGAGCCGGGCCTGGGCCGGCTCGACCAGCTCGTTCAGGCGCTCGCCGAGCATGCGGTTGCCGACCTGGTCGTGGTTCTGGGTGCAGACGACGAACCGCTCGT
>JAHWKB010000061.1 GCA_019348115.1 Actinomycetota bacterium
CCCTCCCGGGCGCCGGCGTGGCGCACGAGCTCGACCACCCGGCACCGTCGTTCTCCACGGGTCTGCCCCTGTCGTCGGCGATCAACGCCGGCGGCGAGGGCGCAGCGTGGGAGCTCATCACGACGTTCGCGACGGGCAACCCGCACACCGACCTCGACTTCTTCACCCAGGACGGGGAGACGTACGCCGCCGTGGGGACGCTCGCGATCGGCCCCAACGGTGGCGGACAGACCATCATCAAGCTGACCGAGGGCGGCGAGATCTCCCCGTCGTTCGTGGCGTCGCACCCCTCCGCCGCCTGCCTCTCCGACCCCGCCGCGGCGCTCGGGCTCCAGCACGACGTCGAGGCGACCCCCAAGGGCGAGACGCTCCTCAACACCACGAACCCGTTCGCCGACCGCCGGGACGCCCAGCTGCTGGTCGACGCCACCGACGCCGGCGGTCGCTGCCACGACCAGGGCGCCCTCGGCCTCGAGGGCGTGCCGCAGGGCGGGCTCGAGATCATCGACATCACCGACGTGACGGCGCCGGTCGAGATCGCGCTCACCAGCCACATCGGCGAGGCGCACACCGTCAACGTCGACCCGAAGCGTCCGCACATCGCCTACTCGGTGACCTCCGACGCGGTCGGCGTGAAGCCCGACGCCGGTGACCGCGACAACGACGGCGACACCGAGGAGCCGGTCCGACAGAACGAGCTCCCGACGGTGACCAACGCCCAGGGCAACGAGGTCCCGAACAGCGACCGCTTCGACCTCGACGGCTTCGAGGTCGTCGACCTGTCCTCGTGCATGGACTTCCCCGAGGGCACCTCGGTCGAGCAGAAGCGCGAGCAGTGCCGTCCCGAGGTCTACCGCTACCGCTACCCCGACCTCGAGATGGTGCTCGGCCACACCAACACCGGCACCATCTACGGCTGCCACGAGCTCGAGATCTACCCCGACGACCGCCTCACCTGCGGCTCGGGGAGCGCCATGATCGCACTCGACATGGCGGGCGCGTTCGACGACATGGGGACCCCCGACGACTTCAGCGACGACAAGCCGCGCGGCAGGCCGCTCCCGTGCCGTGTCCGCGAGTCGAGCACCGCCGCGCTGTTCACCACCGGCGCCATGGTCATCG
Source organism: Actinomycetota bacterium (assembly GCA_019348115.1). GTDB lineage: Bacteria > Actinomycetota > Nitriliruptoria > Nitriliruptorales > Nitriliruptoraceae > JAHWJY01. The sequence continues at coordinate 1,123 of JAHWKB010000061.1, forward strand.
ACTGCGTCGTCGGCGAGGACGACGCGGACCTCACGATCCCCGCGTGGCTCGAGAGCGGCGCTCCGTCGCTCGAAGGCGTCCGGTGGCTCGGCTCCGCCATCCACATGGGCCGCGAGTCCGCGACCGGCGCGTTCGACCCGGCGTTCCCCCCGACGGAGGACATCGACTTCGACCACGAGGCCGAGCTCACGCACAGCGGGAAGTTCGTCCTCGCGACGGACGAGCGCGGTGGCGGCGTCCTGCCCCCCGGTGCCTCGTGCGCCTCGGGCGCCGACAACCCGGTCGGCAACGGTGGCATCCACGCCTACCGGGTCGACCAGCTGACGACCGAGCGGCCGGCCACGCCCGAGGAGGCGTTCCGGGCCTACGCGGCCACCCCGGACGGCGAGAAGCCGGTCTTCCGCGCCCAGATCCGCACGGGGGCGGAGGCAGCCGAGTGCACCGCCCACGTGTTCCAGCAGGTCCCGGGCCAGAACCGCATCTTCATGGGGTGGTACTCGCAGGGGACCCAGGTCGTCGACTACATCGAACATCCCGACGGGACCTTCGAGTTCGTCGAGGCCGGCTACTTCATCCCGGAGAACGCCAACACGTGGACGTCGGCCGTCTTCAAGGTCGACGAGAACGAGGACGGCACGTTCACCTACTACGGCGCCACCGGGGACTTCCTGCTCGGGGACAACGGGCGCAGCGCCATCGACGTCTACTCGGTGACCCTGCCCCCGCCGGCGCAGGCCGCGGGCGAGGCCCCGGCCCCGGCCCCGGCGCCCGAGGAGCCCGCCCCGGCCCCGCAGGAGCCGGACGCGGCACCGCTGCCCGCCACGGGCGGCGGGAGCACCGGCTGGTCCGGCATCCTGTTCGTCCTCGGGATGAGCCTCGGCGGCTCGGAGCTCCTGCGCCGTCGTCGCCCGTCGGGGGCCTGACCCCCCGACGGAACCCCTACCCGCAGAGGCGCTTCAGCAGCGGGTAGGGGTTCACGGCCCCTCCCCCGCCGGGGTGCTGCTCGAAGTGCACGTGCGGGGTGGTCCCCCGCGCGTTGCCGGTGTCGCCGTTGGTCGCGACCTGCTGGCCCACGCTGACCCGCGCCCCGTCGCCGACGAGGTGCCGCTCGAGGTGGAGGTACCAGTAATGGGTGCCGTCGTTGCCCTTGAGGATCGCCCAGTTGCCGGCGCTGTTGCCGTACGGCATGACGTCCCAGACGCCGCTGACGATCGCGAACACCCGCTGCCCGCGGGGCCCGAGGATGTCGGTGCCGCGGTGGCTCCGGCCCCCGGACCGGGGAGCGCCCCAGGTGTCGCTGAACGAGTGCGGCCGGGCCATCGGACAGGCCTTGCCGCCGGTCGACGGGGCAGGTGCGCCGGCGCCCGACGACCCGCTCGAGGACGTGCTGGACGACGAGCTGCCCGCGGATCCGGAGGTCGAGGAGCTGCGTGAGCGGGCCGCCCGCGCGGCGGCCTGCCGGGCGGCCTCCTCGGCCGCACGTCGGGCCTCGGCGGCGCGACGCTCGGCGTCCTCGCGCTCCAGGCGCGACTCGAGCGCCACGGCCCGGTCGAGGTCGGCGGCGAGCTGCTCGGTCAGCTGCTCCTGCTCGGCGCGGCGGGCCGCGAGGGCGGCGTCCTGCGCCGCGAGGCGCTCGGCGACGGCCGTGACCTGGATCCCCACGTTCGTCGCGACCTCGGCCTCGCCGAGGTCGCCGGCGACGAGCCGGCTCATGGTCGATGCCCGGTCGAGGGCCTCGTCGGGGTCGCGACCCGACAGCAGCAGCACGACGGGGTCGGCGGACCCGCGCTTGTAGAGCTCCCGGACGCGGACGGCGACGCGGGCCCGGACCTCGCCGACCGTGGCCTCGAGCTCCGCCAGCTCGGCGGCGAGCTCGTCGCGCTGGGTGGTGAGCTGGGCGGTCTCGGACTCGAGCGCGGCCATCCGCTCGGCCGCCGCATCGAGGCGCTCCTGCACCGCGGCACGCTCGGCGCGTGCCTCGGCGAGCGACTGCGCCGACGCGCCGGTGGGGCCGGCGAGGAGGCCCAACGTCGTGGTCAGGGCGGCCAGGGCCGCACCGAGCCGGGGACGTCGTCGCACGGGGAGCCTTCGGGCGGGGGGTTCGGGACGGCGGGCGCCGGAGCCTATCCGGGCGGGTCGGCGAGGAGGCGGCGCTGGACGGACGGCCACGGCCTCGCTGACCCTCCCCAGGGTAGAGGGGTAGCGTCCGTGGACGAAGCCTGTCAGGTCCGAGCCCGTCGAGCCGGGGGTCCACCACCGTGCCCAAGCTGGTCGAGCTCCTCGCCGGCCCCGCCGTCGCCGTCGAGGAGCACGAGCCCCTCGCCCGGGCGGCGGAGCGCATGTTCGGCGAGCGCGTCGGGTCGGTCTGCGTCCTCCAGCCGGACGGGGCCCTCGAGGGGATCCTGACCGAGCGCGACGTCCTCCGAGCGTGCGCGGCTGGCGTGGACACCCACAGCGCGACCGTCGGCAAGTGGATGACACGGGACCCGGTCACGGCGAACGCGAGCGACGAGGCCGCGGCCGCGTTACAGGTGATGATCGACCGCGGCTTCCGTCACCTCCCGGTGCTCGGGGACGGCGGACTGGTCGGCGTCGTCTCCATGCGCGACCTCTCGATCGCGCTGCAGCGCACCCGGATGGGCTGAATCGCCCGGTTGCCTCCCGCCCGCCGGCGCGATGCGCGCACGAGCCGGCCGCCGTCGCAGCCGCACCGTTGACGCCGGCGTCGCGATGTCGCAGGGTGACCAGGCACGCCGGCGACGACGCCGGCCGGCACTCGGGAGGAGGGAACGAGATGGACACGACGACGACCACACGCAACGCGTTCGCACCCGCGTCCGCGCTCGTCGCCCTGGCATGCCTCGGCCTCGGCCGCGGCACGCGCCGGCCTCTCGACCGGTCCTCCTGCCTCCTCCGGTAGCAGCCAGGACCACCCACGAGTCGAGAGACGGCGGATCCCCCGCCGTCTCTCTCCTTTTGTCCCCGCATCCGCTCCACCACCGAACAGGAACCGCCATGCACCCCACGCACCCCACCCTGGCCCGGCAGCTCGCGGAGGCGCGGCAGGCCGACGTGGCCCGCCAGGTCGCCGCCGTGCGACTGCGCGCGCAGGCGCTGCCCCGGGAGCGCGCGCGTCCTCCCAGTCCCGGCCGGCTGCGGCTGGCGACCGCCAGGACCCTGGCGGCGGCCGCCCGGCGGCTGGCCCCCGACGAGCCCCTGGAGGACCTGCGGCACGCCTGACCGCACCCGCGACCGCCCCGGCCTCCCCGGTCGGGGCGGTGCGCGTCCCCCGCCCGGACGTACGCTGTCCCCTTCCCGGGTTGGGGGTGGTATGCAGACGAGCGACCACGACGTCGTGATCGTCGGGAGCGGGTTCGGCGGGAGCGTCTCGGCCCTGCGGCTGACCGAGAAGGGCTACCGCGTCGCGGTCCTGGAGGCGGGCCGCCGGTTCACGGCCGAGACGCTGCCGAAGACGAACTGGAACGCGCGGCGGTTCCTGTGGTTCCCCAAGCTCGGCTGCAAGGGGATCATGCGGATGACGCTGCTCAAGGACGTCTTCATCGTCTCCGGGGCCGGCGTCGGCGGTGGCTCGCTCGTGTACGCCAACACCCTCTACGAGCCCCTCCAGCCGTACTACGACGACCCCCAGTGGGCGCACATCTCGGACTGGCGCGACGAGTACGCGCCGTACTACGACCAGGCCACCCGCATGCTCGGCGTGGTCGAGAACCCCTCCGTCACCAACGCCGACCGCGTGCTGCTCGAGGTCGCCGACCGGCTCGGGGTCGCCGAGACCTGGCACCCCACCCCCGTCGGCGTGTGGTTCGGCGAGCCCGACGTGACCGTCCCCGACCCGTACTTCGGCGGCGCCGGGCCGGACCGGACGGGGTGCATCGAGTGCGGCGGCTGCATGGTCGGCTGCCGGTTCAACGCGAAGAACAGCCTCGACAACAACTACCTCTACCTCGCCGAGCAGGGCGGCGCCGAGGTCTTCCCGGAGCACACCGTCGTCGACCTCCAGCGGTCGGACGACGGCCGCTGGCAGGTCACGACCGAGCGCTCCGGCGCGTGGTTCCGCAAGGACCGCCGGACGTTCACGGCCGGGCAGGTCGTCCTCGCCGCGTCCTCCCTCGGCACCCAGAAGCTGCTGCTGCAGCTGCGCGACGAGGGCCGACTCCCGGGGCTGTCCGACCGGCTCGGGAGCCTCACCCGCACGAACTCCGAGGCCATCGTCGGCGCCACGGCCCACGGCCGCGACGTCGACTACTCCCAGGGCGTCGCGATCACGTCGTCGATCCATCCCGACGCCGACACCCACATCGAGCCGGTCCGCTACAGCAAGGGCTCGAACCAGATCTCGACGATCTCGACGCTGATGGTCGACGGCGGGGGGCGGGTCCCGCGCTGGCTGCGCTTCCTCGCGACCGTCCTGCGCCACCCGATCACGTTCCTGCGGAGCCTCGACGCCCGCCACTGGTCGGAGCGCACGATCATCCTGCTCGTCATGCAGGCCGTCGACAACAGCCTGCAGGTCGTGCGCAAGCGCGGCCTCTTCGGCTGGCACCTGTCGACCGAGCAGGGCCACGGGGCGCCGAACCCGACGTGGATCCCGGTGGCGAACGAGGCCGCGCGTGCGGCGGCCGACGTCATGGGTGGCTACCCGATGGCGTCGCTGTTCGAGGCCACCCTCAACGTCCCGACGACCGCCCACATCATGGGCGGCTGCCCGATCGGCGACTCGCCGGCAACCGGTGTGGTGGACCCGTACCACCGCGTCTACGGCGCCGACGGGCTGTCGATCTGCGACGGCTCGGTCATCACCGCCAACCTCGGCGTGAACCCGTCGCTCACGATCACCGCGATGACCGAGCGCGCGATGGCGATGTGGCCGAACGAGGGCGAGGACGACACCCGGCCGCCCGTCGGGGCGCCCTACGAGCGCATCGCACCCGTCCCGCCGCGGTCGCCGGCGGTGCCGGCGACGGCGCCAGGAGCGCTGCGACTGCCGGTGCTGCCGTCGGCGCCGGCACCTGCCGCCGGCGGGGCTCAGTAGCCTCCCGGTCCGCTGCCCAGCCCGACCGACGAACGGAGACCCGGTGGCACTCGTGGAGGTCGACCGCCGCGAGCGCGGCATCGTGCTCGTGACCCTGAACGACCCGGACCGGCGCAACGCCATGACGGTCGAGATGGGCGAGGCGATCGCGGCCACGTTCTCGGACCTCGCCGGCGAGGACGACCTCCGCGTCGTGGTGCTGACCGGCGCACCGCCGGCGTTCTCCGCCGGCGGTGACCTCGCGATGCTCGAGGACTTCGCCGAGCGCACCCGGGACGAGGGCTTCGACGCGACCGACGACATGCGTCGCTTCTACGAGCGCTTCCTCGCGGTCCGGGACGTCCCGGTGCCGGTGATCGCCGCCATCAACGGCCACGCCGTCGGGGCCGGGCTGTGCGTCGCGCTCGCCTGCGACCTGGCCCTCGTCGCCGACGACGCGAAGGTCGGCCTCAACTTCGCCCGGCTCGCGCTCCACCCGGGGATGGGCGGGTCCTGGCTCCTCCCCCGCGTCGTGGGCACGCAGCGCGCCGCCGAGCTCCTCTACACCGGCCGGCTCGCGTCGGGCACCGAGATGGCGCAGCACGGGCTCGCGCTCGAGTCCCTCCCGGCGTCCGAGGTGCTGTCACGAGCCCTCGATCTCGCCGGCGAGATCGCGGCGTCCGCACCGCTGGTCGTGCGCCAGCTCAAGCGGTCGCTGGCGGTGTCGCCGACGAACACCCTCCCCCAGCAGCTCGACCTCGAGGCGGCCAACCAGGCGGTCAACTACGGCACCGAGGACCTCGCGGAGGGCCTGGCGGCCGGCCGCGAGCGGCGCCGCGCGGACTTCACCGGTCGCTGAACGCACAACCGCAGGCCGGACGAAGCGGACACCCCGTCCGTCGGTACCCTGTCCGGACGCGGGACCCGTCACCTCCCGCCCGTACTCCGAAGCCCCGAGTGCGTCTCCTACGACGTCTGCCGAGGCTGGAGTCATGAGCACGATGAGCGATCTGGACGCTCCGCAGGTCATCCGGATCGCCGACCCGGACCGGCAGGTCCGGGTGCTGGTCGTCGACGACGGCCCCGACGTCCGGCTGCTCGTCCGTCGGGTCCTCGCGCGCCGTCCGCGGTTCGAGGTCGTCGGCGAGGCCGTCGACGGGCTCGAGGCGATCGAGGCGGCCGCACGGCTGCAGCCGCACGTCGTCCTCCTCGATCTCGCCATGCCGAAGCTGTGCGGCGAGGAGGCACTCCCCCGCATCGCCGAGGTCGCGCCGGCCAGCATGATCACGGTGTTCTCGGCGTCCGTGGACGACGAGCTCTGCGACCGTCTCCGCGCCGTCGGGGCCTTCGAGTGCTACGACAAGCTCGAGCTGCCGCGCCTCCCGGACCTCCTCGCCGACGACTACGCCCGCTTCAGCCAGAGCTGACCGCAGGCGATCCGCCTCGGAACCCGGCGCCGGCGCCGGGTTCCGCCTCCCGGTCCCGCGCCTCGCCTACGGTCGCCAGCCCGAGGTGGTGATGCGCGGATCCCAGCACGACGCACGGCGGATCGTGGGCGCCATCTTCCCCGACCTCGCGCTCGGTCGCGCCCGCTCCAGTCAGGGCGAGTTCCACGACGTGGTGCTCGTCCCGGGCGAGGCCGCCATCCGCATCGCCCGCCGCGCCGGGACCGCTGCCGAGCTCGAGCGGACGGCGGAGCTCCTTCGGCGGCTGGGTGACCTCTCGCTGCCCCTGCTCGTGCCGCAGCCGCTGGCGCCGGTGCAGGAGCTGGACGGCCGTGCCGTGCTCGCGACGACCTGGGTCCCCGGCGAGCCGTCGCCGCGGGGATCCGGGGACCCCGTCCAGCTGCGTCGGGTGCTGGACCTGCTCGCGGAGGTCGACCTCGGCCTCCTCGACGACGTCCTCGCGCCGCCGCACGCCTACGCCGGCGGCGAGGCCTGGGAGACGGTCATGCTGGAGGACGTGGTCCCCCTCCTGCCGCCCCGATGGCGGGAGGAGGCGCGTCGACGGATCGAGGCGGCGCTCGCCCTCCCTGCCGTCCCCCCTCGGCTGGTGCACGGCGACCTCGCCGGGGACAACATGCGCTGGGACGACGAGGGGCGGCTGGTGGGCGTGCTGGACTGGGACCTGGCCTCGGCCTGGGACCCGGCCGTCGATGCGGCCTGTCTCAGCTGGCACGGGTGGGACTGCGTCGAGCAGGCGGTCGACCGCGACACCTACCGGCGGGCCCGCATCTGGGGTGCGACCTTCGGGATCGAGCAGGTCGCCGCGGCCCTCGTCCGCGACGCCTCGACCGACGACGTGCGACGCAGCACGGAACGGGCGGTGGCGTGGTTGGAGCGGACGGCATCGACCTGGGACTGACCCACCCGACGACGCGGCTACCTTCGCCCCGCCGCACCGGCACCGGACGAGGTGCGCCGTACCCGGTCAGCGACCAGACGGCGCGTACGGAGCATTCAACGTCGTGGGTCGTCCTCGTCGTGTCAGGGCTGTTCGAGGCCGTGTGGGCCACCGCGCTCGGGAAGGCCGATGGCCTCGCCTCACCCCTGCCGTGGTGTTCTTCGCGGCCCTGGCCGTGAGCATGGCCGGGCTCGCCGACGCGATGCGGGACATCGCGACCGGGACGGCCTACGTGGTCTGGATCAGCATCGGTGCCGTCGCGACCGTGGCCTACGCGACGCTCGTCGACGGCGAGCCCATGTCGGGGGTGAAGCTCGCGCTGCTGGTCGGGATCGTGGTCTGCGTCATCGGGCTCAAGGTGCTGGACTGACGAGCCCGGGCCCTCCTCCACGGGTTCCCGAACATCAGTTCGACGCGTGTCGCAGGCCGGGAGTAGGTTCCTTCCATGGCCTCGACGCACGCCTCCGCCGCGCCGACCGGCCCGGTCGTGCCGTCGGTCGCCGAGGTGGGCGGGGCGCTGGCCTCGGCCGTGGACCGGCTGGCGGACTCCGAGCGAGCCATCTGTGACGCCGTGCTGGCGCTGTCGGCCACCGTCGGGACCGGCGTCTGTGAGAGCGTGGAGGGACTGCCGCCCGACCTCGTCCTCGCCAACCTGTGCCGGCAGATCGCCTCGGACCGGTCGACCCTGCTGACCGCTGCGGACGTGCTCCGCGGGATGCCGACGGTCGCAGAGCTCTGGCGGGACGGCCAGCTGTCGTGGGGGCAGGTCCGCAACATCTGTCGCAAGGCTTCTCGGCTTCGGATGGTCGATCGGGAGGTCCTCGACCGTCGGCTCGCAGCGACCGCCGAGCAGGCTGACGCGTACGGGCCCGACGGGCTGCTGGATGCGGTCGACCGTGCCGTGTGGGACCTCCAGGACGCCGCCCGCGCCGAGACGGCGGAGGAGCGACGAGAGCAGGCGGACTTCCTCTCGCTGCAGGCGCGTCTCGACGGCGGCGTGAAGCTCTACGGCGAGTACCACGATCCCGTGCGCGGGGCGAAGGTCACCAACGCGCTCCTCGACGCCGCCCCACCCATCGATGTGGAGACGACGAGAGGGCAGCGGCTCGCCATCGGCCTGGAGCGGCTGGCCGAGGAGCACCTCGCCGGCGGGCCCGGCCGACGCGCCAAGCCGCTGATCGACGTCCTCGTGGACCTGTCGCAGGTCACCACCAACGCCGCCGGCACGGTCGACCTCCACGTCGACGGTCCGCTCGCGACCTTGACCGCTCGCACGATCGAGGCCCTGACCGAGGACGCCGACCTACGCGTCATGCTGATGGACGGCGCCCGGCCCCTCGCCACCTCGAAGAAGCGTCACGCCCCGATCGTCCCGTTGAGCGTGCGCCGCGCCGTCGCACTGCGCGACCGCGGCGACCGCATGCCCGGTTCACGCGCCCCGATCGCCTGGACCGACGTCCACCACGTCCACGAACGGGCCAAGGGCGGCGACCACCACCCGGACCTCCTGGTCAGCCTCCGGAGCCGCTGGCACCAGCTGATCCACCGACGCGGCTGGCACAACCACTTCGACCCCGACACCGGCGTGTTCACGATCGACCGCGACGGCCGGACGTTCCGTTCGCTTCCGAAGGGGACACCGCTGCGTCCCGACCCTGGGCCGGCGGCCGGACCGGACCCGCCGGGCGATCCTCCCGGTGATCCGCCGGCCGACGGCTTCGGCGACCCGCTTCCCTTCTGAACGGATGGACGACCAGCCCACTCACCGACCGGTGGGGCGGGCCGGTCGTGCGCACCCGTGCCCGTGAACGGCCCTCAGGCGGCCTTCAGGGCGTCGGTGAGGAGCGTGCGGGCGATGACGCGGAGCGCGAGCACCTCGTCGGCGCCCTCGAAGATCGACAGCACGCGGGCGTCGACGAAGAGGCGCGAGACGGTGTACTCCTCGGCGTAGCCGTAGCCGCCGTGGATCTGCTGCGCCTCGCGGGTCACCCACTCGGCCGTGCGGCACGCGAGGGCCTTGACCTGCGACGCCTCGAGCTGGCCCTCACCCCGGGCGAGCGCACGGGCGACGTCGAACGCGAACGCGCGGTTGGCGGCGATGAGGGCGGCCATGCGCGCGATCTTCGTCTTCGTGAGCCCGTACTCGGCGAGCGGGGTGTCGAAGACCTTGCGGTCCTTCGCGTAGGTGACGGTCTCCTCGAGGGCCGACTGCATGACCCCGAGCGCGCGGGCGGCGGTCTGGAGGCGGGCGTTCGCGAAGGCCTGCATCTGGAGGTAGAAGCCCGTGCCCAGGCCGTCGTCCATGCCGATCAGGTTCTCGTGCGGGACCCGCCACGAGTCGATCGAGATCTCGAACGAGTGCATGCCGCGGTACCCGATGGTCGGGATCGCGCGGGCGTCCATCTTGCCGCCGCCCTCCTGCTCGGCGACCCACTCGTGGCCCTCGAAGCGCGGCTTGTCGACGACGAACAGCGACAGCCCCTTGTGCCCCTTCGAGCGGTCCGGGTCCGTCCGGGCGAGGACGAGCAGGTACTCGGCGCGGCCACCGAAGGTGCACCACGTCTTCACGCCGTTCAGGACCCAGTCGTCGCCGTCGCGCGTCGCGGTGACCTTGATGCCGGCGACGTCGGAGCCGTAGTCCGGCTCGGTGACCGCGACCCCGCACATCTTCTCACCCGACGCGATCGTCGGGAGCCAGCGCTGCTTCTGCTCCTCGGTGCCGCCCTTCTCGATCGCGGTGCCGATGATCTCGGGGCGGGTGATGAGCGAGCCCGCCACGCCGAGGGAGCCGCGGGAGAGCTCCTCCGTGACGAGCACCATGTTGAGGAGGTCGTCGTCGCCGCCCTCGGCGAACCCGCCGTACTCGGCCGGGATGGACAGGGCGAAGCAGCCGAGCTCGGCGAGGCCGGAGATGATGTCGTCCG